>NZ_QMEB01000340.1 GCF_012912135.1 Brasilonema bromeliae SPC951
CGATCGCATTATCCAAACCCTCCCAACTCGAAGGCGGACCAATTTCCAATGTTGGCATTTCAATCACATTTGCACCAAATGAAGCAAGCACTTGGGTAAACTGGCTTGATTGTCCAGCAGCGCGTGTGACTACAATTGTTTTACCAGTCAGGGGGCGTGAAGAGGAAGAAAGGGCGAGGTTAGTCTGCATAGTTTAGGTGTGCCAAGTGTCAGCTACTGAGGAATTCTCTAATGATATTTTCTCAGGTTGCAGATAACCACGTAGCCCCACAACTTCACCAATCACAATCACCGCTGGCGATAACGACACACCGGATGTTTGCTCAAGTATATTTTCTAAAGTGCCTGTCCAGATTGTTTGTTGTGGAGTTCCTGCCCATCTGATAATGGCTATGGGAGTTAAGCGCGATCGTCCTTGTCGCACGAGGCGGTGTAAAATCTCTGCTAGATGCTGTCCTCCCATTAAAATAACCAATGTCTCTAACCGTGACAGCGCCTCCCAATCCAAAGCATCTGGATCATGAGCAGTAAACACAGCAAAACATCGACTCATAACTGGATCAGTCAGAGGTATTCCCGCCAGCAACGGTGCGGCTATTGCTGAGGAGATTCCTGGGATAACTTCAAATTCACAACCAGCTGCTTTCAACGCCTCAATTTCAGAACTACAGCGACCAAAAATAAATGGATCACCAGACTTGAGGCGAATAACTTGCTTTCTGTGCTGACAATACTTTACCAGTAACTCGTTAATTTCAGCTTGCGGTGTACTTGGTTGACCACCCCGTTTCCCCACATTCAGCTTCAAGCAATCAGAGGGTACACATTGCAACAGCTCAGCATCTACCAGAGCATCGTAAACCAAAACCTCAGCACTTGATAGCAGCTTGTAAGCCTTGAGCGTTAGATATCCTATGTCTCCAGGTCCCGCACCTACAATGTAGACTTTGCCCCTTTGTTCAGCCATGAGTTACGAATTATTCTTAGTCATTTTTTGAAGGATACGATTAATTTGTTCTGCTTTTTCTGGTTGACGCTGTGCTTGACATAAATCTCTCGCTTTTTGCAGAGTTGCGATCGCATCTTCTTTTTTTTCTTGTTGCATTAAAACATTTGACAGACGCAAATAAGCATCAACTTTTTTCGGAGCACGGTCAATCACTTCTTGAAACTGTTGCCTTGCTTCTTCTATTTTACCTTGCTGTATCAAAGTATCTCCTAGCAGCAAGTGAACAACGTCATTAGTCGAATTCAGAGCAATGACTTGACGAAAAGCTGCTTCAGCACCTTTGTAATCTTCTTGCTGATAAAGATTGATTGCTTTTTGAAAAACATTTGACGTTATCAAAGTTTTCCAGGAGAAATAACCCAAAAGTGCAATACTAGAAATTACGGCAGTTATGGCAATAATAGATATTGGTTGAAAGTTGTCAAACATAGTTCATATATAAAAGAGAATTTTTGCAAAAACCTGTATTTAGGATTTAGAACCACAGATTAACACAGATTAACACAGATGAATTATCTCTGTGACTCGGCACCATCCCAAATTTGAAAAAATAGAAAGCAGAAGCACACAAACTAACTCCAGTCCCCTACTGTTATAATTTTTACTATTAACTAAGTATAATAAGACTTTTTGGAAAATTAAATGTATCTATTTTAACAAGTATATACACGATGACAGATTGAGCAACAACATGATGATTGTTACAAAAATCGAAATAAAATCAGCTACTGTTTGTTTTGGCTATCAACTCGACGTAATTACTTATAATAGTTAAAACAAGGGCTGTTTACTCGAAAGTTTATACTAGAGTATTTTCATCTGGTGCGGGTAAAAATGAAAGAAATAAAAAATTTTATACCGATTTTATCTTTGTATTGCTTTCTATCTTTTGATCAGTTATCAGTCCAGAAGGTAGGAGATACGAAATGAGTCATCTAATCGGCGTAACACTCCGTAATCGATACAAAATATTCCAGTGTCTGGGGGGTGGGGGTTTTGGCGATACTTACTTGGCTCGTGATTTAGATTTACCAGGACAACCTTTGTGTGTCGTCAAACATCTCAAGCCAAAGGACTCAAGTCCTGCTGTTTTGGCGATCGCCAAAAGGTTATTCGAGACAGAAGCACAAACTCTATATCGCTTAGGCAATGCACACAACCAGATTCCCACATTGTTCGCCCACTTTGAAGAGAATGGGGAATTTTACTTAGTTCAGGAATTCGTTGATGGGCATGACTTGAAAAAAGAAATTATTCTGGGCAGTTCCAAGAGTGAGCAAGTAGTCTTTAAACTTTTGAAGGACATCTTGGAAGTTTTGGCATTTGTTCATCAACAAAACGTCATCCATCGGGATATTAAGCCACAGAATTTAATGCGGCGACGAAAAGATGGAAAAATTGTACTCATTGACTTTGGGGCAGTTAAGGAAATCAGTGCTTTGAAAGTCAACCCTCAAGGTGACAGTAGCTTGACAGTGCCAATTGGTACTCCTGGCTATGTGCCTATCGAACAACACTACTCTCGTCCCCAGTTCAGTAGCGATATCTATGCAGTGGGAATGATTGGTTTTGGTGCATTGACTGGGTTACACCCTAAACAGTTACCGCGAGATGCCAATAATGGTGAATTGTATTGTGCTTTGTTTCGGGACAGGATTAATGTTAGCCCCAGTTTTGCACAAATTTTAGATACGATGGTGCGCAACGACTATCGTCTAGGAGGCTCTGCCTCCTCTAGCGGCAGAGCCGCTTTGTCTGTATTCCCAGGTATAACCTGGGAACAAGGAAAATGTATAAATAAATTTAAAAAAAACATCTAAATGAATCAACAATTTCACCAATCATATAAATATCAAGTAGGGGGCAGTCTGCCAAATGATGCTCCCACTTATGTGCAGCGACAGGCAGATGTTGATTTCTATACAGCTTTGAAGGCAGGAGAATTCTGCTATGTCCTCAACTCCCGGCAAATGGGCAAGTCTAGCCTGAAGATACGAACGATGCGAAGGTTGCAGGCGGAGGGTTTTGCCTGTGTTGATATTGATATTACGAGCATTGGCACTGCGGAACTGACTTCTGAACAATGGTATGCGGGGATAATTAATGGTATTATTAATAGTCTGGAACTCTATGAAAAGTTTGATTTAAATACTTGGTGGTCAACTGAAGGTTTGCTGTCTCCAGTGAACCGATTAAGCAAGTTTTTTGAAACTGTGTTATTGCAGTTGGTGTCTAAAAATATAGTGATTTTTGTTGATGAAATCGACAGTGTTTTGAGTCTGAATTTTGAGAGAGATGATTTTTTTGCTTTGATTCGTGAATGCTATAACAATCGAGCGACAAAACCAGATTATCAACGACTCACTTTTGCGCTGCTTGGGGTTGCCACTCCCAGTGATTTAATTCAAGATAAACGACGCACTCCTTTTAATATTGGTAGAGCGATTCAACTAACTGGTTTTCAGTTACAAGAAGCTAAACCGTTGGCGGGTGGTTTGGCGGTGAAAACGAATAATCCAAAGGCAGCTATAACAGCAATTTTGGATTGGACTGGGGGGCAACCTTTTCTGACTCAAAAACTTTGCCAGATGATTCTTGATGCTGATGCTGCTATTCCAGAAAATAGAGTTGCTGAGTGGGTAGAGGAGTTGGTGCAAACTAGAGTCATTTATAATTGGGAATCTCAGGATGAACCTGAGCATTTAAAAACGATTCGTGACCGAATTTTACGAGGTGGTGGACAGCTTACAGGTAGGTTGTTAGGGCTGTATCAAGAAATTCTACAACACGAAGAAATTGCAGACGATAATAGTTTAGAACAAACCCAATTGCGGCTTTCCGGATTGGTAGTCAGACGTGAAAGCAAGCTGAGAGTTTCTAACCGTATTTATGCTGCTGTTTTTAACCAAATTTGGCTGCAACAAGCACTGAAAAACTTGCGTCCTTATGCACAAACACTTAGAGCTTGGGTAGATTCACGTTATCAGGATGAGTCGCGTTTGTTGCGGGGTCAAGCGTTGCAGGATGCCTTAGCATGGGCGGCTGGTAAAAGTTTGAGCAATGAGGATTATGAGTTTTTATCTGCTAGTCAAAAGTTAGATAAAAGAGAAATTGAAATTGCTTTAGAAGTTAAAGAAGAAGAAGGACGGATATTAGCACAAGCGAATCAGACTTTAACCAAAGCGCAACAAAAAGCTAAGCGGCGGATTCGCATTGGCGGTGCGATACTAGTGTTATGCTTAATTGGGGCAGTTATCGCTGGGATATTTGCAACTAATGCGTTTAAACAAGCGCAAGAGGCACAAGAAGGGACACAGTTAGAACGAGCAGGGGCTGCAGCTTTAGACCAGTTTGAGAAACAACATCAAGAAATAGAAGCATTACTGGTAGCGATGGATGCTGGACAAAAGTTGAAACAACTGGTGAAGAACGGACGACCTTTAGAAAAATATCCTGCTGCTAGCCCCATCCTCACTTTACAAACAATTGTTGACAACATCCACGAACGGGCACAACTCAAAGGGCATCAGAGCACGGTCACGAGTGCAGGATTTAGCCCGGATGGTCAACGCATTGTCACTGCATCAGATGACGGCACTGCCAAGGTGTGGCGGGTTGGCGGGTTGGATGATTTGCTGGCGCGGGGTTGCGACTGGCTGCAGGATTATTTTGTCACCCATC
>NZ_QMEB01000341.1 GCF_012912135.1 Brasilonema bromeliae SPC951
ACATAAGGAAGAAACTCAGGGCTTATTCCCTTACCAGTATCAGATACAACAATTTCCACATGAGAGTGGACGCGTTCCAAGCGAATCTGGACCCGTCCACCTTTTGGGGTAAACTTTACAGCATTCGATAGCAGATTCCAGACAATTTGCTGCAAGCGGTCTGAATCGCCAAAAACTGGTCCAGCATCTGGGTCTAGCACTGGTTGAAGTCGGATGTTTTTTGCCAGGGCGGCAGGATTTACCGTATCAATTGCTGCCTCAATTGCGGGTAATAGATCCACAGTACGGACGTTCAGGCGTAATTTTCCTTGGATAATGCGGGAGACATCCAGCAAATCTTCGACTAGTTGTGCTTGTGCTCTAGCATTGCGTTCAATGGTTTCCAGCGCGCGGGCTGTGGTTGCTTCATCAAGATTTTCCGTACGCATGATAGTCAGCCAACCAAGCATAGCATTGAGGGGAGAACGCAACTCATGAGAAAGAACAGCAAGGAACTCATCCTTCATGCGATTTGCTGCTTCTGCTGTCGCCCGCGCTTTTTGCTCAGCTTGTAAAAGGCGATCGCGCTCTTGTTCTGCTTGTTTGCGTTTGCTAATGTCCAACACAAATGCGACTCCATCAACTTGGGAATCGTCCATCAAAGCTATACCTAAGACAACTGGTACTCGTGTACCGTCTCGTTGAACATACTCTTTCTCAAAAATACTGGAAACTCTGGTATTAAAGGCTTCCTCAAGCGCTCGGTTATCCACATCGTTGTACTCTGGTGGAGTCAGTGAACGCCAGTCAATTCTCCCTAAAGCATCAAACTCCTGACGGCTGTAGCCAACGATACGCAAATAAGCATCGTTAGCATTGGTTATAAAGCCTTCGACATTCCAGAAAGCAACTCCCACAAGATTAGACTCAAACAAACGTCTAAACTTCGCTTCACTTTGTTGGAGTTCTTCCTTCCCCTTTTTGCGCTCAGTCACATCGCGAAAGTAAACTGCAAGCCCTTCAGAACTGGGATACATCCTAATTTCCAGCCACCGGTGTAGTACCTCACAGAACTCCTCAAATTCAATGGGAACTTGTTGGGCGATAGCTTCGCTGCTGCGCGGAGCGCAGATCGCCCGATGAGCTTCTTGATAAAAAGTTTTGCCGATTAATTCCGGGTAAACATCTTTCCATAACTGCTTACCCAGCAGTTCTTCGGGTGGTTTTTGCAAAAGTCGTGCGGCTTCCTGATTCACGTAGGTATAGCGCCACTCACGATCAAAGGCAACAAATGCTTCTGTTATGCTTTCAAGAATCATCGTGATGCGGTTGTTAGCCGCTTGCACAGCTTCTTCTGCCTGTACACGTTCAGTGATGACCTCTGTAAAAATAATGATGCCACCAATTTCATCAACTCGGTTTCGCCAAGGATGGATTTCCCATTTCACCCAATCGATTGAGCCATCAGCACGGGGGAATAATTCTTTTTCAGATTTCCGAACCTCCCCAGCCAAACACAAAGCATGAATTTCTCGCCAAGAGTCGGGAATTTCGGGAAACACTTCGTAATGAGAGCGACCAATAATGTTTTGATTTTGCAACTGAAAATCTGTCAGCCATCGTTGACTCACAAGAATATATCGCATCTGGTTGTCAAGCATGGCAATAGCTGCTGGCGCATGCTCAACAAACAACCGCAGCTGTTCTTCTCTGACTTGTAGCGACTCTTCAATCTGCTTGCGCTGACTCAGGTTGCTTATCATCGCGAGTCCGCCTTGAAATTCTCCCCACTCACCCAAAATTGGAGTGGTTGAAACCATCGCCCATAAATTAGAGCCATCCCGACACTGAAACCGAAAGTCGAATCGCTGTTGCATCCCCTGCTTCAGTTGGGCTATGTACTGGTGTGCTTCCACCTGAGCTGCTTGATCCATAAAGTCCAAAATCGGACGTTGCAGCATTTGCTCCACGTTATATCCCAACATCTGCGCCAGTTGCGGATTCACATACTCCGTATGCAACTGAGCATCAAATAACCAGATACCTTCACCCGCCGTCTCCACAATGCGACGATACCGTACGTCAGCCGCTTGTAGACTTTCTAAGCTCACTTCAGCCCGTCGCTTGGCATTTCGTAGCGCCTCGCATAGCACACTAAAGAGGACTCCCTGAAGTGCGAACAGCGCAAGCCTTATAGTGTTGGGTAGATCGAGCGCCAGCGAATAGATTGGCTGTAGAAAGAAATAGTTGCTAATCAGAACAGACACGAAGGTAGACAATAACCCCGCTCTCAAGCCTCCATACCATGCACTCACTATAACCGCCCCAAAAAATAGCAGAAAAGGGGTCTTAGTCATAGCAAGCCAAGGATCTAGCGCCAGCATAAGCAATAGTGCCAGACCGACACTAAGTCCAGCAACACTGTATTGCTGTAGCCGAGAGCGAGTAACTTTTAGCATTCAATTGTAGATAGTTGTCTTTAGTAGCTAGCTCAAACTTCGCTTAATTTACTGTAGATTTCGGCTTTTGACATTTACCTTAAGAGTGATTTGTTGAATGTCTTGTGTTCTGCTCACTCCATTTCATTAAGCTACCAGCAGATTCCCAGAGCTACTTTTTAGACGTTTTCGAGTGCGACTATTGAGCTACTATTTCATAGTTAATATTTCATGAGTCAATAGAAACAAGCCATCTTCTCCAGGTTCAAAGTCGCTCACCTTGAACACAGCATCAATATTCAAAACACCATAAATATGAGGAAAGAGTTCGTCTTCCTCAACACCTTCATAGCGAATTTCCGGCTGAACTTTTTCAGAATTGATGAAAATAAGTACCAATCCTTTTTGATTGCGAAAAAATGTATTTGCGACTTTAATGATTTGTGTTGGGGTTGAACAGTGGATAAAGCCTTCAGAGTCAAGGGTGTCACCTTGATATGTTCCGAGGAGTTTGGCTTGTTTCCATTGTTCTCGTTGAGTGATGTGTAGGATAGTGCTCATTAAGATTCAATTTGACATTTTCAACATAGAGATAAGAAGTATTTAGCAACACATTTAAGTTGTCATTTACTCATGTGGAACACATACATCTGGGGCGCACAAATTAGGAAAGTTTAATGTTGTCACCGTTAACGTATCCAAATCTACGCGACGGATAGCATGGTTATTCGTATCAGCAATAAACAAATCAGAACCGATCACACTCAGTCCCGAAGGTTCAGAAAAACGAGTATTTTTACCTTCACCATCTTGCAAACCAACCAAACCATCACCTAAGATTGTTTGACAATCGCCAGTGTGGGGGTTAACAAGTTTAATTTTGTGGTTATAAGTATCAGCTACCCATAACTGATTCTCAGCATATTCTACTCCCAAACAGTGCTGTAACCTAACATCGAAACCTTGTCCATCAACGTCACCAAAACCAAACAAATCACCACTACCGCAAACGGTTCTTACTTGTCGCGGTTCAACGAGTCCCACACCGCGAATTGAGCTAATTTCACTGTCGGCAATGTATAATTCTTGTCCATCAGTGGTGATACCGCTAGGCTGAGCAAAAGTAGATTCAGTCAGTACGCCATCTACACAAGCTTCTGCTCCCATACCAGCATAGGTTCTCACAATGTTAGTTTCTAAGTCCATTTCCCAAATTTGATGAGGACCAGCCATCGCAATAAACAAGCTATTTTCACATAGCTGTAAATCCCAAGGAGAATTTAGCGCTGTTTTTCGTCCAATACCAGAGTGAGGACGAATATTACGGCTTTGTTCACCTGTTCCTGCAATCGTTTCTACGACTTGGTGTTTTAAATCAACTCGCCGCAGAGCATGATTTTCTGTATCCGCAACATACAAAATCTGATTTTCTTTATCAAATACCATTCCCTGCGGTGCGAAAAACTGAGCTTCACTAAAAGAACCATCGGTTAATCCAGATTGTCCACTTCCAATTAAATTTATAATTTCCCCATCAAAGCTACTCATGACAACACGGTGATGTCCAGAGTCAGCAATGAACAAACCCGCTTGTGTCGCCAGGACTTTACCAGGAAAAGCTAGGGGTGTGATTAATGGTTTTCGTTGTTTTTCTAAAGTCAGGTTGAGTTCTTGCAAATTAATCGTGCCTTTTTCTTGGTGTTGGCTAACTAACTTTTGAATGAGTTCATCTAAAACATCTTTATTCCCTTCACCAGACACGTAACTAATCACGTAACCTTGTGGATCAATTATCATCAAAGTGGGCCAAGCCCGCACAGCATATTCTTGCCAAACTCGAAATCCACTATCTACTAAAACTGGATGTTCGATGTTATAGCGGAGGATAGCTTGGCGGATATTCTCTGTTTCCTTTTCATTGTCAAATTTGGCACTGTGTACGCCAATAACTGTGAGGCTATCTTTATACTTTTGTTCGAGATATTTCAGGGTTGGCAAGATATGCAGACAGTTGATACAACAATATGTCCAGAAATCTAAAATGACAACTCTACCCCTGAGTTCTTGAAGAGACAAAGGTTTGTCAACATTCAGCCAAGGATAATTTTGTGGTAATTCTGGTGCTCTAACACGCGGAATCATAAACAATTCAAATTTCAAAATTCAAAATTTAAAATTCGTCTTGGAAAGTTTGCTACGGAGGGAAACCCTCCTGGCAACTTTCCGC
>NZ_QMEB01000342.1 GCF_012912135.1 Brasilonema bromeliae SPC951
TCTATATACCTAATTTGTAGTCATTTGACTAACAGCATCAAATACTACTTGCAGGCGTTAATTTGCTTGGGGCAACATTCCAGTTCGACGAGCCGATTGCGAATCTCTAGGAGATGCTTTCGGCTATTGATGGGTGTTCGTGGTACTCACAGTTGTGCAAAAAGGATTTTATGAAAGCACTATTGATTTACCCTCAGTTTCCCCAGTCCTTTTGGTCTTATGATCGCTTCATGGAAATCGCCGGACTCAAAGCCGTCTTGCCTCCACTGGGGATGATTACAGTAGCAGCCCTTCTACCCAAGGACTGGGAAATTAGATTTTACGATCGCAACGTTAATCTTGAAACAGAGGCTGATTGGGAGTGGTGTGACCTAGTAATCCTTTCTGCAATGCTGGTGCAGAAACCAGATTTCCATGCCCTAATTCAAAAAGCGGTGCGGTTAGGCAAAAAAGTGGCAGTCGGGGGTCCTTACCCCACCTCAATCCCGCAAGATGCTCTTGACTCTGGAGCGCATTATCTGGTTTTGGATGAAGGGGAGTTGACAGTTCCACAGTTTCTAGAAGCGCTCAAAGGCAAAAAAGAGCAAGGAATCTTTCGCTCCCTGGAAAAACCTGATGTCACCCAAAGCCCGATGCCGCGTTTTGACCTGCTGCAACGGGATGCCTACTTGATGATGGCTATCCAATTTTCTCGCGGTTGCCCCTTCAACTGCGAGTTTTGCGACATCATTGTCCTCTACGGTCGGAAACCACGCACCAAGGAGCCTCACCAGACCATAGCCGAGTTACAAGCTCTTTATGATTTAGGCTGGCGAGGGTCACTCTTCATCGTTGATGACAACTTTATTGGAAATCAGCGTAACGTCAAACGCTTCTTACGAGAATTAATTCCTTGGATGAAGCAGCACGACTACCCCTTCACCTTCATAACTGAAGCTTCTGTGAATTTGGCAGAAGATGATGAACTGTTGCAATTAATGAATGAAGCAGGCTTCTATGCAGTTTTTCTCGGCATAGAAACTCCTGACCAAGACAGCCTGCAAGTAACACAAAAACTGCAAAATACTCGCAATCCGCTCATCGAAGCCTGTCGCAAGATCAATGAAGCAGGGATGCTAATCTATGCAGGGTTTATCCTTGGTTTTGATGGAGAACGCCCAGGAGCAGGAGAACGAATTCAAGCTTTTGTTGAACAAACCAGTATTCCTCAACCGATGCTGGGCATCCTTCAAGCTTTGCCCAATACTGCTCTATGGAACCGTCTGCAAAAAGAGCAGCGTTTAGTAGAGGGTATTGGCGTCACTGAGGTGGGAGACCAGAATTCCTTGATGAATTTTGTCCCCACCCGCCCCTTAGCTGAAATTGCTAGGGAGTATGCAGAAGGCTTCTGGACGTTGTATGAACCCAGAAACTATCTCAGACGCTGTTTTCAGCAATGTCTCAGTATTGGCTCGCTAGCAAAACGAAAGCAAACCATGCAATTTTCTCCAGGTAAGGGGTTGCGGCTCGTTGCTCAGTTAATCTGGCATCAGGGCTTACGGCGACCTGAAATTCGTGGGCAGTTCTGGCAACAACTATGGACGATTCTGCTGAAAAAGCCTCAAGTTCTCAATATGTATTTGGGGCTATGCGCTGCTGGAGAACATTTTTGGGAGTACCGCGCTTTAGCTAGGGAACGGATTACTCAACAACTAGGGTACGATCCACTGAGAGTCTCTGTGCTAAGAGAGCAAGAACCAATGCTCATCAAATAAAATCAAATAAAATACTGATAATATTACTGAGCCAGTAGCTTAAAACCAGAGGATAGATTCAATATCGTCCCTGTATACTATGGCTCATGAATCCATCTGCAACAACATCTTGGCACGAAGTCCGCGCTGCATTTAAAAAAATCTGGGGTTATGAAGATTTCCGTCCACCGCAGGGAGAAATTATCCAGAGTCTGTTAGCAAAAAAAGATGCGCTGATTATCATGCCCACAGGTGGGGGAAAGTCAATTTGTTTTCAACTTCCCGCACTGCTACAAACTGGATTAACGCTTGTTGTTTCGCCTTTGGTGGCGCTGATGGAAAACCAAGTGCAGGAACTTCGGGAACGCAATTTACCCGCTGCACTTTTGCACAGTGAATTACCATCTGACAAGCGGCGCATGACTTTACAAGCTTTGGAACGACAACAACTCAGATTACTTTACTTGTCGCCAGAAACTTTACTCAGCAAGCCAGTGTGGGAAAGGTTGTGCCAGCCGGAACTTGTGATTAATGGATTGATACTAGATGAAGCCCATTGTTTGGTACAGTGGGGAGACACTTTTAGACCAGCTTATCGAAGATTGGGGGCAGTACGACCAGCGCTACTCAAATCAAAACCATCGGGAACAAATATAGCACTAGCCGCTTTTACCGCCACCGCTGACCCTTTAGCCCAAACTCAAATTCGAGAAATTCTTCAGTTACAGCAACCAGCAGTTTTTCGTATTAATCCTTATCGTTCTAATATTAATCCTTCTATTCGTATAGTTTGGACTCCAAGAGGCAGAAAGCAACAATTCTTAAAATTTCTTTCAGATAAACGACAACAAACTGGGCTAGTTTACGTTCGCACAAGGCGAGATAGCGAAGAGTTGGCTGCATGGCTGCTACAGTTGGGTTACGTTACAGCAGGTTATCATGCAGGATTGGGCGCAGAGGAACGTCGTGAGATAGAAGCACAATGGCTGAGTGGAAAAATGCCGTTTGTCATCTGTACGTGTGCTTTTGGTATGGGGATAAATAAGTCTGATGTCCGTTGGGTGGTTCATTTTCACCCGCCATTGTTGATTTCAGAGTACGTGCAGGAAATTGGACGCGCTGGACGAGATGGAAAACCAGCCCAAGCACTGATGTTGATCAGTGAACCCACAGGGTGGTTAGATCCACAAGATAAGCAAAGGCAAAAGTTTTTTGAGGAGAATTTGCAGCAGCAACAGCTATCCGCGCAGCAAGTTCTGAAAAAATTGCCAAGAACAGGGGAAGTGAATGCTGTAGCGCGAGAGTTTCATAATGGTGCGATCGCCCTCTCTCTACTACACAGCACCGGACAACTCAAGTGGCTTGATCCCTTTCACTACAGTATCGTTCCAGGGGCAAAAACCCAAAGCGTTACACAATCACACGCTGCAAAGCAGATGAATCAATATCTTACGACTAGGGATTGTCGCTGGCGTTTTTTGTTAACTGCTTTTGGTTTTGAGGAAGAAATTAAGAACTGGCGTTGCGGTCACTGCGATAATTGCTGCCGAAAATAACTTTCTTGGCAGAAGCAGAAAAAAATGTCTACCGCGCTGAGTGGCAAGAGTTTATACAGAATCTTTGAAATTTGGCTAAAGTACAACATCACCAGAAAAGTTAGGAGAATCGATTACAATGCAACAGTTACCTGACTCCGGTTAGCTTCACCGTTAGGCGTTTCTAACAGTCTGTATGAATGAAAATCAAACCAGCGAGCCTCAACACAGCATTGTTTCCATCAGCGTACGAGTGCTTTCTCCCGCTGATGCTGAATCATATCGTTTTGTGCGTCTGCTTGCGCTTCATGAACAGCCCCCAGCTTTCGGCTCGTTGCCAGAGGATGAACCAAATCTTTCTGAGATAGCTGCAAGACTCGCAGAGAGCGACGAGCGTTGCTTTTTCGGAGCGTTTCAAGACAATCAACTCATTGGCACCGTCCGGATTTCTCGCTATTGCGCACCCAACGAGAAGCACCGCGCTCATCTTGGGGGGCTATATGTTTTGCCCGCATTCCGTCGCAACGGTTGTGGTAGATCGCTTGTCAGGCAAGCTTTGAATTGGGCAGCGAACGCGCGAAGCATTAGGAGAGTCAACCTAACTGTCGTGACCCAACAAAAAGCGGCAATCTGTCTTTACCAATCGCTTGGCTTCCGCATCTACGGTACTGAGCAAGAGACATTCTCGAAAGCTGGACGTTTCTACGACGAACACCTGATGACGTTGGAACTCACTTCGGATAATGACCGCAACGCCTAACAACAGTATGAACCAGAAGCTTAAGTGATGTTATTGAGCGTATGGCAAGAGAAAAGCTACCCAAAAATGGGTAGTAATGGGTAGCTTTGTCAATAGATTAAGTTACAGTTCCTAACTCCTAACTTTTTTAAAACTGCCTTAAAAAGCGTAAATCACTCGCATAAAGGCGACGAATGTCATCAATTTGATGTAAAACCATCGCAAAGCGTTCTACACCAAAACCGGCGGCGAATCCTGTGTACACTTCTGGATCGTATCCCACGGCTTTGAGCACATTTGGATCGACCATACCGCAACCCATAACTTCCAGCCAGCGACCATTCCACTGCAAATCAACTTCAGCAGAAGGTTCTGTAAACGGGAAATAACTGGCGCGGAAGCGAATAGGTAACTCACCAAACATCGCTTCCAAAAATACCTTAATTGTGCCTTTAAGATCAGTAAACGTCAGTCCTTCGTCAATTGCCAAAAGTTCTATTTGGTGGAAAACTGCTGAGTGAGTCGCATCTACGTTATCTCTTCGGTAGACTCGCCCTGGTGCAACTACCCGGATGGGGGGTTCTTCAGTTTCCATATAACGAATTTGTACTGA
>NZ_QMEB01000343.1 GCF_012912135.1 Brasilonema bromeliae SPC951
ATATCCCACCTCATGATTTGTTGGACTAAAGGCGTCTCTAACACAAAGCTAGCAAGTAGATAAAATTGTCAGAAATTCCTCTAAAGAACTCACAGCGATTGCACTATCCATGAAACTTTCTAATTGTTCCACACTCTCGCCCTCAAGCCTTGCTTTTACTTCTTGAGGAATTTCGCCAAAGCGTCGTTGCAATACTCGTATTAACTGCCGTTGTACACCTTGCTGAAGTCCTTGCTGAAGTCCTTGCTGAAGTCCACGTTCTTCACCTTCAGTCAGAATTTCCTGATACCAAGGCGATTCTCGCAACACTGCCATATCCCACCTCATGATTTGTTGGACTAAAGGCGTCTCTAACACAAAGCTAGCAAAAAATGCCAGCAATGATTCTAACTGATTCAACTGTGGATCGGTTCGTAGTACCTGTAGTGCTCGTTGTACAACTGATGCCTCACCTCCTCCTCGCAAGATGGGCACAAACGGTAATAACGAAGGTAGTGGTTGCTGAAACACTATCTCAGCATCCACTTCCCACAGATTAATGACGCGATAATCTTGAATAGCACGTAATCCCAAAAATTCTTGCTCGTAACTACTGATAACAGTTAACGTCGATGGAGGTGGCAAGATGTTGATCAGCACTGGGTAAGTTGGCAGTCGGTAGCGTTCTTGTGCTAAGGCTGCATAGGCTCTCATACGTAGAGGCATATGTGCCGTGTAACGCAACTGCAATTCGTTGAGTACGAGAAAATCCCCGTGGGTAGCACTGTATGCCTTCACCAACACATCTGTTTCGCGGCTAATCCACTGAAACTCAGAACCCAAAATTTCTTTCGCCACGACTTCGGGACGCTGTGTCACCCATTGTACCCATGCATCAGGAGCTAAACTAATAAGTCGCTTACCACCTGTATCTGCTGCTTTTGCCACAGGTTTTTTTATACCGTTACTAGTTCTTAAGAATATATCATAATGTGTTAAGCAAAATGTGATACGCGCAAGCCAAAGCCAGACATGAATTCTCCTAATCACTCCTCAGCGCTGTGATTGGGTCAAGTCTAGCAGCATTGCGAGCTGGGATGACGCCAGCCAGCAGTCCAATCACAAACGTCAAACCAAAGCCGAACAGGATCGACCAGGGCGAAATGACGAAGGGAAATTTGAACAGGTTTGAGGCTGCGAAGGCGATCGCAACTCCAAGGCATATACCAACAACCCCTCCCATTGCTGCAATCACCACTGCCTCAGCTAAAAACTGAGTCAAGATGGCAGTACCAGTCGCTCCAATCGCTTTACGAATCCCAATTTCGCGTGTCCGTTCGACCACTGACACAAGCATGATATTGGCAATACCAATGCCGCCAACAATTAAAGAAATTCCGGCAACTGCCACTATCATCACGGTAAAAAGCTTAGATGTACTGGTGAGCGTTTCGATGATATCGGCTGAATTCACCGTCCTAAAATCATCCGTTTCTCCTTTTTCGGGAAAAATGCCGTGTCGTACCCGTAACAGATTCGTAGTTTGATACTGGGCAGCATCTAGCAAATCCTGGCTTTTGACTTTGACATAAATTCCTCTGATGGCAAGTCCTTTGACAGCGTTGTTTCCCACTAACCGGGCAGACATATTGGTAAGCGGGATATAAATTTGTTCATCCGGGTTTTGTGGACCTTGCGCTCCCTTCGTCTCCATAACGCCAATTACGTCATAGGTTTCTCCGGCGATGCGGATTTGTGCGCCTTCTGCGTTGCTTCCTGTTCCCAGCAGTTCATCTCGTGCGGTGGGACCCAATATCGCCACAGCTTTCGCCGAATCGACTTCCTCCTGATTGAAAAATCTACCTGTTTGAGGATGCGTGTTTCGCACATATGGATAATTAATATCAGTTCCAATAATGGTCATCGAGTCGTTGTTTCCGGCATAAACGACTTGGGCATTCTGTTGCAGGAAAGCAGACACCCGGTCAACACCTAAAACTTCTTGCGCGATCGCCTGAGCATCTTCCAAAGTTAAAGTTGTTGCACTCCCACTGCCTTGCCGCACTCCGCCACTTCTGGCTGCACCCGATTGTACTTGCAAAATGTCAGTTCCCAGTGATTGTAATTGTTGCTCGGTTGACTTTTGGGTGCCTTGACCGATAGCCGTAACGGCGATTACTGCCGTAATGCCAATGATGACGCCTAACATGGTTAGCAGGGTGCGGAGTTTATTATTCCACAGTGCCTCTAAAGCCATCGACAGAATTTCAACCATCGACACCGATGAACTCCCAACCAAAGCAGATGCCTGTTTAACCCGTGGTTTGCGCTCACGTGATTTTGTCATTGCTAAACCTCGCTTGTAAAATCAAGTCTAAAAACCACCGCGACGACCACCCATACCGCCATAACCACCGCCCATCCTGCCAGAACGACCACCTCTATTACTATCCCTGGAACCCGGTGGCGCACTCACCAGAACTTTTTCATTTCCCTGTAAACCGGAGCGCACTTCGGTTTTGTTACCCACGGTCAATCCGGTTTGAATTGGCACAAATCGAGTTTTACCATTTTCCCTAAGTACCCGCACTCCGGTGCCATTTTCCTGGCGGGCGATCGCCACCGTTGGTACAACAAGCACATTATTTAAGTTCCCTGCATTGAATTTCACATCAACATTCATGCTTGGAAGCAGTAGAGTTTCAGGATCGCTAAGATCCACTCTCACTTTTACGCTGGTGACGTTGGATGTTACACTTGCAACAGCGGCAATCTGGGCAACTTTCCCATTAAAGGTTTTGTCGGGATACGCATCGGCTGTGATTGTTACCGGCTGTCCTACCTTAATTTTGCTAATATCGGTTTCGGCAACATTTGCCACAACTTGATAATTTGATGCCAGCGACAGAATCGAAGAAGAGGTTGCTCCCGAAACAGAACTCCCGGATGTTGTAGGTGTCACGAAATCACCCGGATCGGAATACTTGGAAGTCACAATCCCACTAAACGGGGCACGAATGACCATATCTTGAATTTGTGTTTGAATCGTTTTCAGGCTGCCCTGCTGCTGAATTACCTGAGCGCGTGCGGAGTCAATATCTTCCTTGCGGTTTCCCGCTTTCAGCAGTGCTAAAGCTTGCTGTCTTTGCTCCACCACCGCCTTTAATTGCTCGATATCTTCGGTGCGTGATCCTGCTTTTTGCAATGCCAGCGCTTGCTGCGCTTCATTTACCGCAGCTTGGGCGCTGTCCCTGTCAGCACGTTTTTGGTTTACAATCTGAAGGGAAATCGCACCAGCATTGTATAGTTGCTGATTGCGCTGGAAATCATCTTGAGCTTTTGTGAAACTTGCTTGAGCGCTTTTTAAACGTGCTTGTGCTTGAGCAATATCTTGAGGGCGGTTACCTGCTTGTCCTTTTTGCAGATTCGCTTGGGCTTCTTCTAATTGTGCCTGTGCTTGAGCAATATCTTGAGGGCGATTCCCTGCTATTGCTTTTTGTAAGTTCGCCTGGGCAGCAGCCAGAGATCCCCGTGCTTGAATCAGTTGCCCTTGCAGGTTTGAGTCATCCATGTATGCCAGGATTTGCCCTGCTTTCACAGAGTCACCTTCATCCACCAGTAAGCTTTTTAGACGTCCAGAGCTTTTGGGGCTGACGTTGGTCGATTGTTTGGCTTCAATGATGCCGTTGGCTGAGATAGTGATGGGTAAGGTTTCTCGCTGGACTGGAACTGTCTGCATTTTACTTCTGGCTTCCTGAGCGGAGGAAATCACCGTCTGATGGTAAACAAGGTATCCACCCCCCGTCAGTGAACTAAGAATGAGTAACCCCATCAGCCACTTGCTTAGCTTGTCTTTGACCAAGCCTTTTCCTAAAGGCTTGAATGTGGTAGGTTGGGGAGAATCAAGTGTCATAGGCTGCTTTCCACCTTGAGTGTAAACAAAGTTATTACGTTCGTGCTTTGTGCGCCTCCCGGAGGGAGTATCGCTTTTGCTTCGTTGTATTGAAACTACAAGGAGTTGATACTTTTAATTACAGCAGCACAACATGACAGCTTGCCCTTTGTGTAAATTACAATTTTGTAATTTGTTTTGTACTGTTATCCTTGAAAGTTCGTTTCCAGGTTCTACGGAGAAACTGACGTTGCTCAATTATATGCAGGATAACCAGTGCCAGCAAAGTGTACGATAGCCAGAAGTGCAGACTGTGAGCGATAAGCCGGAGGCTTGACGCTTCGCGTATCGCACCAACAGAACGATTTTCCTCAAACCAATTGGGCAACGTCACAAAAAAGAACGGAATTTCATGCCCACCTGTGTTTGATAAAAAAATGCCACTGATTGGAACAACCAGCATTAGGAGATAAAGCAGTAAATGGAGGGAAAAGGTCTTTAGTTGTTAGGATTCTGAAACGTCAATACTCCATCAATATTTTCAATTCCCGGAATGCGAATAGATGTATGGTTTCGACTGCCATCTATTCTGACACAAGTTGCTGATAACAAATCTCCATGCTCAACTTGAATCTCAGAACAACTTTTTTGATAGGTACTAGAGTTGTTAGGATTCTGAAATGTCAATACTCCATCAATATTTTCAATTCCCGGAATGCGAATAGATGTATGGTTTC
>NZ_QMEB01000344.1 GCF_012912135.1 Brasilonema bromeliae SPC951
GTTTTTGAGCGCTTCCGTCAGGCTGATAGCTCAACCACTCGGTCTTTTGGCGGTTTGGGATTGGGGTTATCCATTGTGCGTAACTTAGTTGAGTTGCATGGTGGTTCAGTTCATGTTGAAAGTCCGGGGGAAGGACAAGGAGCAACGTTTACTGTGAAGCTACCGCTGAGTCCTATTAGCAGCAAGATACAACCACGGGTGCATCCTACTGTGGGGGATCCTTTACCGTTCGATTGCACTCCCCAGTTGGATGGTTTGCGAATATTAGTGGTGGATGATGAGGTGGATGCTCGTGAGTTGCTGATTCAAATTCTTGTAGAATGTGGAGCTGAGGTTGTAGCAGTGGGAAGTGCAGATGAGGTGATTGCGGCGCTGAAGGAGCAAACGTCTGACTCACGTTTTGATATTCTTATTAGTGATATTGGTATGCCAGAACAGGATGGTTATGCTCTGCTGCGACGAGTGAGAGCGCTTGAGTCTAATGAAGGTGGACGGATTCCGGCTATTGCATTGACTGCTTATGCTAGGGCTGAGGATCGCAAGGCAGCTTTTTTAGCAGGGTTTCAATCTCATGTTGCTAAGCCTGTTGAACCGGGAGAATTGATTGCGGTGATTGGAAATTTGACTGGGCGAAGTATGAGTTAACGAACCGCAGAGGCGCAGAGGACGCAGAGGAAGAGGAAGAGGAGGAGAGATGGAAGGTAAGGAGTTGAATGTGGGTGAGTATGTGGATTTGATGGCTTTGTTGTTGGATTTGCAGCTGAAGGATGAGTTTCGAGGTGGGGTGGTGGCGAATTTTGAGAGAATTATGGCGATCGCCCAAGTTGTGAATGAGTTTCCTTTGCCTGAGACAATTGAAGCTGCTTCTGTTTTTGAGCCATGAGTTTAGAACTAGTTGATGCTGTTGCGATCGCTTCTGCTGTGCGAGAAGGTAAAGTGAGTGCGGTGGAAGTGACTAAAGCTGCTTTACAAAGAATTGCCGCGCGGGATAATGAACTTAATTGTTTTACAACTATAACTGCTGAGACTGCTTTGGCAGATGCAGAAAGAATTGACAGGGAAATTTCTCAAGGTAAAAATCCTGGTTGTTTGGCTGGTGTCCCTTTTGCTGTCAAAAATCTTTTTGATATCGCTGGGTTAACGACTCTTGCGGGTGCAAAAATTAATGCGGAAAATTCTCCAGCAACTCAGGATGCAACAGCAGTCGCAAGGTTGAAGCAAGCGGGTGCTGTACTTGTAGGTGCTTTGAATATGGATGAGTACGCCTATGGATTTGTGACGGAAAATTTTCACTATGGTGTGACACATAATCCGCATGATTTAAAGCGGATAGCTGGTGGTTCATCGGGTGGTTCGGCGGCGGCGGTTGCAGCTGGTTTGGTTCCACTGACGCTGGGTTCTGATACGAATGGTTCTATTCGCGTCCCTGCTGCTTTGTGTGGTGTTTTTGGTTTGAAGCCGACTTATGGGCGATTGTCGCGTGCTGGGGTAGCATTATTTTCCAGCAGTTTAGACCATGTTGGACCATTTGCTCGTTCGGTGCGGGATATTGCGACAGCGTTTGATGTGGTTCAGGGAGAAGATGAGAGAGATCCAGTTTGTACAAAACGTCCTCGTGTAGAACTTTCGGATGCAACGTCAAGACAAAATATAGAAGATTTACGTATTGGTATTGCAGATGATTATTTTACAAAAGGCGCAAGTCCTGAAGCAATAGATGCAGTACAAAAAGTTGCTGATGCTTTGGGTGTCACCCAGTATGTCACAATACCTGAAGCGCATCGCGCGCGTGCAGCAGCGTTTGTCATCACAGCTTGTGAGGGGGCAAATTTGCACTTTGAGAAACTGCAATTGCGTCCCCAAGATTTTGATCCAGCAACACGCGATCGCTTTCTCGCTGGTGCTTTGATACCCAGTACCTGGTACATTCAAGCACAACGCTTTCGCAGATGGTATAGAGATAAAGTTCGAGAAATCTTTCAAAAGGTAGATGTCATTCTTGCGCCTACGACACCAATTTCGGCACCACTCATAAGTCAAGAAACCATGATTTTAGATGGAGAAGAAATTCTTGTCCGTCCTCATTTGGGGTTGTTTACTCAACCATTATCTTTCATTGGGTTGCCCGTTTTGTCAGTACCAATTCAACGTCCAAACGTTCTACCCCTTGGCGTACAGTTAATAGCTGCACCATATAATGAAGCGCTGATTTTACGAGTAGCATCCGTGCTGGAAGCAAAGGGTGTAATTTCAGCGCCAATAGTGCCACTAAAGCTATGACTAAAGCTATGAATTTATGAGTTACAATGCTTTTTGCTGCTGTTTACGTAATAAGCGCACACCTGCACCCAAAGCACCTAAAGCTAGCAAACCGAAGAGCGATGACGTTTCAGGTACTGCGGTGTATGTGAGGTTGTCGAGAGAAAATCGCGGAGCTACACTCGGATCAAAACCTAATTTTGTCTCATCAAAATCCAGCACAGCCCTTGTTATTGGAACTCCGTTATATTTGAACAGTCCCTCAGACAAGAAAGCTAAGCTGCTGGTATCCACGGGTGTAATTCCTAAAGATTTTAATCCTGTATCAAAAAGTTCTACAGTTAGACCAGAAGTTAAGGTACCACTTGTTTCCACTCCTACAGCGAACTGGAGTGCTGAAATGGGTGCAGTGAAATCAAGTGTTAAAATACCTTTTGCATTCCCTTCCAAAAGTGGAGCTTGAAGATTAACAAATAAGTTGCTGGGAAAGTTTGGAGGGAAAGATTGATTGTAGATGGCTTCGCTAGAGTCAACACCGTTTATTTTGAAATCAAATGTTACCCCTTTGACAGTAAGCCCATCCACCGGTGTAGGAGAACCTAGCTCATCAAAGTTTAACGTCACTGCTCCAGCTTTGTTTATTGTACCAACTGCAACATAAACCGTACTGAGTACAGCGATGGAAAATTTATGAAGAAAAGACATAAACCTTGGTACTCATACTAAGATACTCAAAGTTTAGTACTGTTCTTCATAAAATTAATATGATACATATTTTGATGTTTTCTGAAGGATTTACATATTTACTAAATGAACTCTCAGTCAACAAACCCAAGATATAAATTCAATAGTAGAAAGTATCAAGATAAGCAAAAAATAATACTCCCACTGAATGATTCGTTTATTATGTACAGATAAATGTGAGCTATTTTACAAGACCATGCGTAATGGCAAAACGCACCAACTCGGCTCGGTTGCTGGTTTCAGTTTTTCTCAATAAACTACTAACGTATTTCTCCACAGTTCTTGGACTTAGATGCAGGTGCTGACCCATTTCAGCATTAGAAAGACCATGAGTCAAAAGTTCCAGAACTTCTTGCTCTCTAGCTGTTAAGTCGAAGATGTGGGGTTTTTGAATACCAGTCACATCAAAGTTATTGGTGTCAGGCGATTTTGTGGGAGTATGAGTGACGAAATTTTCTTGATGAGAAAAACCGTACTCTGATTGAATAATTTGCGATCGCTCTAAAAGATTGCGAATTGCTGCAGCCAACTCTTCTAGTTCAAAAGGTTTGGGCAAATACAAATCGCATCCTGACTGATAGCCTAGGATTCTTTCCTGAGTTTTTGTTCTCGCTGTTAGCAATATGACAGGTAACAACCGGAACCCTGGTTGTTGACGCACTCGCCTCACTAAGTCATATCCATTCATTCGTGGCATGATTATGTCAGTGACAATCAAGTCAGGATGATGTTCCTCCACGATTGTCAAAGCCTCTTGACCATCATCCGCTGTCATTACTGAGTAGCCAGATAGTTCAAGATAATCGCTGATAGATAAACGAGTGCCCAGGTCGTCATCTACTATGAGGATCGTCAAGGGCATGGTCAGTAGACCCCTAAGATTTTTTAGTCTTGAGTTTGTTTTTATAAGCACTATAAGTAAACACAGGTAAGAATAGTACTCTCATTTTTCATACTATGACAGGATTAACAATAGGTAACTACCATTAAGTTGATTTATAAAATTAATATTAAATCCCTCTTAAGGTTAACAACTTAAGCTCACCATCAACTGGCTACTTTAAATATTATATATTGCTGTATGATTTGCTACAATATAGTCAAGAATATTCCATTGAATAGAATGTGAGTTGAAAAAATCTAGACATGACAAGGTAAGTCAACGATTGAACCCAACACAAACGTAATAAAATCTATTTCTAAGTGCTTTGAATGTTCTACATAACAGTAAGTTCCGTCTTGCGATTTCTTCCTTGTTTGTAAACAAAGCTATGGCTAATCTCTCTCTACAATTTACTCACGACATCTATAATTGAATTTGATTTGTCATTCAAAGCACACTTGGACAAGAGATTATGACAGGTAAAGGACAGGGATTTGGCTTTGGCTTGGGAAAAATGAGAGAACTGGCTGATGCCTTTAAAAAAGCGCAACAAGTTCAAGAGGGCGCAAAGCGACTCCAAGAAGAATTGGAACAGATGGAGATTCAAGGAGAGAGCGGCGGTGGTTTAGTCAAAGTTGTTGTTAGTGGTAATCAAGAACCGAGGCGAGTGGAAATCTCTCCAAACGCAT
>NZ_QMEB01000020.1 GCF_012912135.1 Brasilonema bromeliae SPC951
ACGGAGGGAGACCCTCCTACAGTACTGGCTCCCCAACGCACTGGCTCCCCTTACCCCCCTACACCCATAGCTTTAGTCACAAAGACTACTGCACTAACGTTTTCATTTCCTGTACGAAACTCGTGTAGACTTGCCCCTGCAAAAACTGTGGATGTTCCATGATTTTTTGATGAAACCCAATCGTTGTGGGTAATCCCGTGATGGCACATTCTCGCAGTGCTCGTTTCATACGGTTAATAGCAGTGGGACGGTCTACTCCCCAAACTATTAACTTGCCAATGAGGGAGTCGTAGTAAGGAGGAATTTGGTAATCAGTGTAAACATGGGAGTCAATCCGAACTCCGGGACCTCCAGGAGGGAGATAACCACTGATACGTCCGGCGGAGGGACGAAAGTCATGATCGGGATCTTCGGCATTAATACGACATTCGATCGCATGACCCCGTAAAACGACTTGGTCTTGTGTCAGCTGGAGTCTTTCCCCTTGAGCAATACGGATTTGTTCAACAACCAAATCTATCCCAGTAATCATCTCCGTGACTGGATGCTCAACTTGAATCCGGGTGTTCATTTCCATAAAGTAGAATTTACCGGATTTATCCAAGAGAAACTCAATCGTACCTGCCCCACTGTAGTTAATAAACTCAGCAGCTTTGACAGCAGCTTGTCCCATTTTCTCTCGCAGATCCGGATCGAGAGCGGGACTGGGAGCTTCTTCTAAAAGCTTCTGGTTACGGCGTTGAATTGAGCAATCCCGTTCACCCAAGTGGATGACATTACCATAGTTATCAGCCAAGATTTGAAATTCAATATGACGGGGACGCTCAATAAATTTTTCCAGATAAACTCCGGAATTGCCAAATGCTGCTCCCGCTTCGCCTTGGGCTGCTTGGTAGGATTTGACAAATTCGCTTTCATAATGTACCAAGCGCATACCCCGTCCGCCACCGCCTGCTGTGGCTTTAATCATCACTGGGTAGCCAATTTTGTTGGCGATCGCCAAGCCCTCTTGCTCCGACTCTATCAACCCATCACTACCTGGTACTGTGGGTACTCCAGCTTTTTGCATCGTTTCTTTAGCCGTGGATTTATCCCCCATCAGCCGGATAGCTTCCGGAGATGGACCAATGAAAGCAATATGATGGTCTGCACAGATTTCTGCAAACCGAGCATTTTCAGCTAAAAACCCATAACCAGGGTGAATAGCGCTGGCATTGTGGATCAATGCCGCTGCAATAATATTGGGAATATTCAAATAACTTTTACTGCTAGCAGCTTCGCCAATGCAAACCGCTTCATCAGCAAGTTGGACGTGCAGAGCATTACGGTCAACAGTGGAGTGTACCGCAACCGTGGCAATCCCCATTTCTTCACAGGCGCGGAGAATGCGAAGCGCGATTTCTCCCCGATTAGCAATTAATATTTTGTCAAACTTCATCTTTTAGCTTTTGATATCAGTCCAGTAGATTGACATTGTTCTGCCGTCAAAATTGAAATTACGCAGAGCCTCATTTCAAATTCTGACTGGAGATTCCCAAAATTCCTTCCAAATATAAGGAAAGATTTCGCTGCTTGCCTCTACGGGTATTAACTACACTAGCAGCAGCGATGTTGCCGAGTATGAGTTCATTTTCCCGACTTTGGCATAATAAGCGCGTACCGTGCGCTTCACCGTAGAACCAATTTTCCAGCAACTGCGGTCGCGATACCTTTAATATCACTTGTGCTGCCATGACATTTCTGTCCGTCGAGTATATCCATCTGTTGATAGTTGTGAATTCTTGCACTTAAATTTTCTGTAACTTGGGTATCACTGATCATAAATATTTCTGTTATGCTATACTATAAATCTAGGGAAACCTTGCGGATGTGGCGGAATTGGTATACGCGCACGCTTGAGGTGCGTGTGGCTTTGCCTTGCGAGTTCGAGTCTCGCCATCCGCATATTTTAGTATGTAGTGCCAAGTTATGGGTGCTGAAGTGTCAACTTTCAGTCAATGGAAGAATGACTCAGCACTCATAACTTAAGGTTCGTTCGCTATTAAGTCTTCACTTGTGCTTTGATATAAATAAGTGAAGTTTTGTAAAGAACCTTGACTGCGACTTTTAGGCCGACAAACAACTTAACATTACCTGTGGGATGGCACCGCCTCAGTGCGACTTGGCAAGGTGGCGAAGAAGTCATTCAACAAAGTTTGCCCCACACTCAGCTAGCACCAGCTTGGCAATTGCTCCTTTTGGGTGATGGCTCTCCAACGAGACACTTACAATTGCTAACGGGCGAACCGACAGAGGTGGATGTCATCGATATGTCATTAATTGGCATGGACTTGGATGGTGCACCAGAACTTATCAAAGCTGTCCCAGGACCAAGGCTACGGCGACAGGTGTGGCTGCGTACCGCCTCTGGTCAACGATTGGCATATGCCACCTCATGGTGGGAAGCTTCTCACGTAGATGAGTATTTGCAAAACCGTTCATTACCGATTTGGGCGAGTTTAGCTCGTCTGCGTACGGAATTGTATCGCGATGTCCAAGGGATTTACTACGGTGACTCAGATGCTTTGCAGTCAGGTTTTGATGAAACCGGACCTTTTTGGGGTCGCCACTACTTGTTTTGGCATCACGGACAGCCTTTAACGTTAATTTACGAGGTGTTTTCGCCTTACTTGACGAAATATTTAGGACCGACGCAGCTAAGTTCTATTAATGCTGAGGTTTAGTGGCAAATTTTGCTGTGTAGCAAAAAGTTTTTCTTTTTTGCTACACAACGAAGATTTTCCATCCATCTGTGCTAGCTTGCCTATGCAGCTTTCTTCAGCATCACAATCCCAATTCCTCTGGAAAGCCCAGCATGATGTTTAAGTTTTGTACGGCGGCTCCTGATGCGCCTTTGCCTAAATTATCGAGGCGAGCAACTAAGAGGGCTTCGTGGGTTGTATCATTGGCGAAGACGAAAATTTGAACAATATTGGTGCCATTCATTGCCATCACGTCTAGGAATTTACCGTCTCGCAGAAGAGTGGAGTCTTGGAAGGGGGCGATTTGTACAAATTTTTCGCCTTGGTAGTAGTCGGCGATCGCCTGATGAATAACCTCACCAGATGGTGGATTCTCCAAAGTCCACAGTGGTAAAGGTATCTGTACCAGCATCCCCTGCTCAAAATCCCCCACTGCTGGTACAAACAGTGGCGGCGATGCTAATCCTGAATACTTATGCATTTCCTTAACGTGCTTGTGCCCAAACTGTGTACTGTAGATGCCATAGGGATAGAGCGATGTTGCTCCGTCTTGCTGATCGTGGAAAGCGTCATAGTCTTTGATCAGATTCTTTCCGCCACCAGAGTATCCTGATACCGCATTAATGGTAATGGGAAAGTGACTAGGGAGGAGTCCCTTGGCTATCAACGGACGGATACAAGCTAGAAATCCTGTGGGATAACAGCCCGGAACACTAACAAACTGGGCGCTGGCAATTTTCTCTCTTTGTCCCGAACTCAGTTCAGGAAAGCCATAAACCCAACCCTCAGCCGTTCGATGGGCAGTACTAGCATCGAGGATTTTAACCTTAGTACTGCGGACAAAGCTAACAGCTTCGCGGGCTGCATCATCAGGTAGACAAAGAATGGCAACATCGACAGCATTGATCAGTTTCGCTCGCTCAGCTGAATCCCTGCGTCGAGATGGTTCAATGTTAACTAACTCGATGTCATCTCGTTGGTTGAGGCGCGAATAAATTTGTAAGCCTGTGGTTCCCGATTCCCCATCAATGAAAATCTTAGGTTTAGTAATCATGTGCTCAGCATCCTGATCCGTAACAGGTTTTTTGTCCCACCAATACTTAACTTAGTCTGTTGTGGATCAAGTCATCAATAAAGGAAAGGAAACCTTTTGGTTAATATTACCAACAAGCAATTATCATGTCACAAGAATGAGTTGCGCTTACGACTCTGAGCCAGTCATGATGCGCCGACTGGCCCAGAGTCATCTGCCTTCGTGTCTAAGTGCCCGATCCGTTCCCTCAGCGCCCGATTTCGACACCTTCAAGAATGCCGAGTGCGTCGGGGATGAGTACGGCAGCAGAGTAGTAAGCACTTACTAAGTAGGAAATGATCGCCTTTTCGTTGATCCCCATAAAGCGCACAGACAAACTGGGTTGGTATTCATCAGGGATACCCGTTTTGTGTAGACCTACCACCCCTTGGTTTTCTTCTCCAACACGAGTACCAAAATAGAGCTAGTACCCTCCTTGGTGATAGGAATTTTGTTACAAGGAAAAATCGGATAGTTGCGCCAAGCAGGTACAATCTTTCCGTTGACCTCCCTGCTTGGGGAACCGACTCCAAGACGGTTACACTCTCGGCCAAAAGCAGCGATCGTGCGAGGGTGATGTACAGTGACAGATTATTTGTCATTGGTGACAGATTAGTGCCGTCGTAAAAAATGGTTGTCATTAAAAAGCAGAGTGTGGTTGAAAGCCAGGGGAGATTCTCTTATCTCCTGTTTCTCATCTGTCTCAAGGGCATTGAGCCGAGAACTCTGCATACAACGGAAATAGAGGCTCTTAAAGCTTATTCTATATAGATTTCAGCTTTTTACTTCTCTGTTTTAACCAAACATCAGGAAGGCTACAAGCAGACATATTTTAGTATATAGTTACTAATCAAATACAGTCAGAACTCAAATGCCAACTTATGACCCTAAGTTGGCAAAACCCTCAAAGTTGTTGACGCTGCTTACAGCCACGAGAGATTAATACTTTGGGCTACCTATTTCACGAAATACCTCAAACGTAGAATTGCTACCCTTAACTCGGTTTTCTGCGCGAATGCTACTCATACTCCATCGTAGGTTAAAAATATCGCGAGTCGTTGCGACCTCTACCACTTGGAGCGACTACCGAAAAAATCAAGAACCTATCCCACTAATAAAATTCTTTGAACCCAAATATGGATGGTAGCAAGGTCAATGAATGCATCAAAATATACTTTTCGACGTTCACGGGCGTACTACTAGGCGACGGTATTTACGTTGAAACCAAGCGAAACACCGCTCTTGCTGGAATCTAGGAACAGAGATTTTGATGGGTCTGCCTTTATTTTTCCTGGTTTTCCAGACTCGTTTTGGTATTTCAGGTCTAATGCCTCGTTTACGTAGGCTTGCGCGTTGCTGTTTGGAATCATACCCTTTATCAGCAGCGAGTACCTTAAGTCGTTTACGTGGTCTACCCCGCTTTTAAGTTTTTAATTTTACTTGATATAGTAAAGGTATTACTTGCTCCCTTTCGCTTCCATTGGCAGGGGTAGTTCTGTTGGACAAGGGCATTCCATTACCTTCGGTAAGCGTGTGGATAAGAATCCCTTTCCCTTTATTTCCATACGCAACTTCTTCACTTCCTCCCGATCCTGCGGGAAAAAGAGCCATCAACGGCTCCAAACTCCCAATTTATCAATCCTTTCTCGTCTGCGATTGCTAGTAAACGAGCCTGCAAATGTTCAAATGTTCCATCAGAGCGCCATCGCTTTAACCATCGGTGAGATGAGCTTTTCGATGCCCAGATTCCCCCCTGTGGAATATCACACCATTGACACCCAGTAACAAGGATATATAGCAGACTATTTCATACATAACGATACGGTGAATGAGGCATTCCTTTATGACGCTTAGATGGTTCAGGAGGGAATATATCCTCAAATAGTCTCCATTCCAGGTCACTCAATCCTTCAAAACGTCCTGCCATAAAGTGATACGCCCCTTTTATTTAAGAAGTAGATTATCACGTTTGGGTATTAGTGGGATAATTTAAAAAAATTGTGCATAAGTTCATTTTGACAGCACCTATATATATAGTTTAGTTAAAAAATAATTCAATATTACCTCTATCTTTAGATATATTTTTGATTTTTATCCACAAAAAAGTCACCAGTTATATAGCCAGTTATGCAAAAATACTTCTTAGTAAATTACAAAGTTCGCAAGCAAGTCTAAAAATGGGTTTTGCTGAATTAATGTATGGATTTTGTGGAAATTACAATTTTTTACAGGCGTGACATGTCATGTCTGTACAAGTGTTTGGAAAAATTACAAACCCGTAAGTCATTATTAATTCAGTAACACCTTCTCATGGATGCTTGCACTCTAAGTAATAGAACTATACTCATCAATGAGGTATAAACCATGAAGAAAAACATGATTCAGTCTGTGTTAGTTTTTGCTTTATGCAGCTTTATGTTGCTTGTTTCAGGATTTACCGCAGTACAAGATAGTTTGGCTAGTGGTCCTTTACAAGAGCAATGTTTTTGGATGGAAAATATTTCAGGGCAATTTTATTGGGTTCCTGCTCCTCAAGGAAAAATATCGAAGCAACAGTGTTATCAACAAAATAGTTGTGGTGCAGGAGGAGGTCAATCTGGTGGCGGTTGTTATAAATGGGCAATATCTGCTCAGGCACCCGCACTGCCTTGGAATTAATATTCTCCCAACTCTGACAAACCCTTCGGGTAAGGTTATTTCTGATTAAATTCTTAATCAGAACAACAACAGCGTAGCTGATATTAAGTTTTATCACTACGCTGTTTTTTGCATTTGATGTCAAATTTCTCTATTATGTAGCGACAGCTATTTTGTCATTTATCTGGTAAATGACATTTATTTTGTCATTAGGAAGAATATTGGGTCGAGTATCGAATGGTTTTTAAAAGCTTTGCTACACAGGGATTTTTCGACGGCAACAATTTGTCATGATGATAGATAATTAGTCACTGTACACTAATTCTTCTTAAATCAGACATACTGATTTTAATACTGAGTGACCAAATATATCATTTTTTACCTGGTGCGAGATGTGAGTTAAGCAGACAGTTAAGACAGTTAAGACAGTTAAGATAGTTAAGATAGTTATAAAACTTTACATAATTGGTTACACTTAGAACTTAAGCATTGACAAAGTAGACAAACAATGCATATTTGTAAAAATGAAAGTGGTAGGCGATTGCGCAGAGCGCAGACGCCAAGGGCGTATAGCTAATCACTAGAAGCGTTGGAAGACGGATAACACGTATGTTGCTTTATCTGGGGTAGGAACACTATGAGAGCTACTACCATAGGACTTACGCATGAATTACTAATGAACTTGACTGTGAGATTGCTTCCTTACGTCGCAACGGGTGCAACTACGTTATTGTTGCCTAAGTCTTGTACCAAACCATTAACCGATTCGTGTGACTTGAACACTTACCTCTATTCCTACTGGCAGAATCATGCGGATGCTGGATGTGTACTTTTGCCGGAGATTATGTCAGGGGTTTGTCGCATGATGGTGTCTAATAGATTTTTGCGACACTTGCAGTATAAACCCAAGAATTTATTTGATGAAATCAAACAGCATATCAATGAAGAAAAAAAAGAAACCGTCTCTGGTACTAACGCTCTCGTTTGCAGGATTTTTAATTTGTGCAGGGAGTGCAGCGTACTGGCTGTTAACTCAGGGAAACTCATCATCTAAAGATTTACTACCAGGTGCGAATATTATTCCCCAAGATGCCCTATTTGCAGTATCTCTAAGCACAGATCCAGGACAATGGCAGAAATTACGAGAGTTTGGCACAAAAGAAACTCAAAGCTTATTGGATAAAAATTTAGTACAGTTGCGCGATCGCTTCTTAACCAATAATGGTTACGACTTCCAAAAAGATATCAGTCCTTGGGTTGGCGATCAAGTCACAATCGCAGTTCTCGCCCCAAACGTCAGTAAACCAGTATCAAAGCCGATTGCAACTAATGCAGAAGCAACGACCAACGAACAGTCAATGGTGATGATTCTGCCTGTCAAAAATCTAGAAAAAGCAAGCAGCATTTTAGCACAACCCAAAGCCGCTAAAGGTGGTAAATGGATTGACCGCACTTACGAAAATATTGTCATTAAAGAAACTGAAGGGCAAGTGGGAGAAAAATTGTCAGCAGCCCTATTAGACAAACGTTTTCTCGTCATCACCGATAATTCCAAAACCACAGAACGGGCAATTGACGCATACAAAGGTCAATCATCCCTAGCGACAAGTCCGGGTTTTGCAGAGAATGTGCCAAAAATTTATAATTACCAACCCTTTGGTCAATTCTATGTGAATGTGCCTTACTCTGCTAGAATAGCCGCTAAATCTCCAAACCGTCCTTTGCCTGCTCAAGTTCTGAGTCAACTTCAGAATAACCAAGGTATAGCAGGAACGATGACTTTGGAGTCACAAGGAATTCGGTTAAAAAGTGTTTCTTGGCTAAATCCGACCAGCCCGCGCGTGCTAACAGTGGAAAATAAAGCAGGGAACATGCAAAACCGCTTGCCAACAGAAACTTTAATGATGCTGTCTGGCGGAAACTTACAGCAGTTTTGGGCTGATTATGTCTCAACTTCCCAAGGAAATCCCTCTGCACCAGTTATGCCAGAACAACTGCGAAATGGTGTCAAATCCCTCACAAATCTTGATTTAGAGCGAGATTTGCTCTCATGGATGGGACGAGAGTTTTCCTTCTCAGTGATTCCAAATATTCCCAAACAAGGTATGGCAGACGATTTTCGTGCTGCTTTGGTTTTCATGGTACAGGCAAGCGATCGCACCCGTGCTGAAACCGCCCTAAAACAGCTTGATGACGTCATGAAAAATCAATACCAGTTCCAGATAAAATATACAACAGTTGATGGTAAACCTGTTGTCAACTGGCTCGGACCTTTTGGAACTTTGACAGCTAGTCATGGTTGGTTAGATGATGATGTCGCTTTCTTGGCGGTTGGTGCGCCTGTCACTGATAAAATAGTTCCTAGACCAAATAACACTTTAGGCAGTAGTGGGCTATTCCAGGACACAGTTCCACGACAACCCAATCCTACAAATGGTCAGTTTTTCTTGGATGTAGAACATACGGCAAAAAATTTTCCCCTACCGATCTTCTTGCCTGATCAACAAACTTTGTTACAAGCAACACGCTCAATAGGAGTCACAGGTGCTGTGAGTGATAGCCGCAGTACTCGCTACGACATTTTTCTATCACTTCAAAAAGCTGGAAAACCGGATCCTTTACCAAATCCCACAAATCAATGATGAATCATGAAATTTTTAGCATTAATGATTCATGATTCATCATTTATAACTCCTACCTGCCTTAAAACAGATAGGATCGTAACAATCGGAATCAATACTATATTGACTGGCGATAAAGTTAATTGTCATCAACCTCTGCCTTCAGGCTAGGGGCTTGTCCGAAACAAGTCGGACAACGTAAGTGACGACTAGCTCATTGAGACACAGTTTGGTACACACTTCCGAATACTTCACGCCACATCCTAACTCCTGCGGAGACGCTGCGCGAACAAGTCGGCACAGCCGCAAGGGCGGAGTGGCCACCCAGTTCGGATTATCTGTAAGACTTCTTGTTAAGTCGTGGGGTAAAGCCCAGCCATCTTAATTGTGTTGAGCGAGGGGACTAAAACAGGTTTACTGGTTCCTGGGATTATATCCATTCAAAAACCAGTCCCTTTCACGGGGACGCGCATTCCCCGCGCCCTTGTTTTCTCCCATGCCATCATGGCTTGGGTTTGCACACATCCCGCGAGGTTTTATGAATTTGGTTGGACTCCAGAACTGGCTAGACAATGCCTCATTTGCAATTTTATTTGTGACGATGCTAGTTTATTGGGGTGGGGCGGCTTTTCCAAATGTGCCTGCAACTGTTGTAGGTACGGCTGGAATGGCGATCGCTAATTTGTGCATAGCAACCTTACTAGGTGCAAGATGGCTGGAGGCTGGGTATTTTCCCCTCAGCAATTTATATGAATCTTTATTCTTCTTAACTTGGGGAATAACGACTGTCCATCTGATTGCCGAAAATACAAGTCGCAGCCGCTTAGTGGGAGTTGTGACTGCACCTGTCGCTATGTGTATCACCGCTTTTGCCACCCTCACCCTACCATCGCAAATGCAAGTCGCAGAACCTTTAGTACCTGCGCTGAAATCTAATTGGCTGATGATGCATGTCAGCGTGATGATGTTGAGTTATGCAGCTTTGATGGTGGGTTCGCTAGTGGCGATCGCCTTCCTGATTGTCACACGTGCTCAAGAAATCCAATTACAAGGGAGTTCTGTCGGTACTGGTGGATATCGCAGTAACGGCTATCGCTTGCATAAAGTCACTGACCTAAGTGCTCAACCTTCGACACTTGCTGTTGAGAATAACGGAGTCACGCGTATAGAAAGCAATAACAACGGCAAAACTGCTGTGTTAGATTTAGTCACTGTCACTCAGTCTCAAGCTGTCGCAGCAGAACCCCTTTCACCTCAGCGTCTGAGCCTAGCCGAAACTCTAGACAACATCAGCTATCGTATTATTGGATTGGGATTTCCCCTACTGACTATTGGTATCATTGCTGGTGCTGTTTGGGCGAACGAAGCTTGGGGATCTTACTGGAGTTGGGATCCAAAGGAAACCTGGGCGCTGGTTACCTGGTTAGTTTTTGCTGCTTATCTTCACGCTCGTATCACTCGCGGTTGGCAAGGGCGTCGTCCCGCAATTTTAGCCGCTACTGGCTTTGTTGTTGTTTGGATTTGCTATTTAGGGGTTAATTTGTTAGGTAAGGGTTTACACTCTTACGGTTGGTTTTTGTAATTACTTTAATCTGCTACTCCCTCTTTACTTGCGAAGAGGGGGTAGTTTAGCAAATTTAAAATCTGCCATGAAATGCTTTTGATAAAAACTCTTAAATGTAGATTTACTAGTGAAAATACTCGTTTACTGTAAATACTTCAATTTCAGAAATCCTCTAAGATAAATACGATCATTGTGCGTAATCTATGAAAAGGATTCTTACACTTTAGATGCGTTTGCCCTATATATTTGTATAAGTACTATTTCTATACAGCCGCCATTTTCTGTAAAAGCTAATGATGTTTGCTTTTCTATGGTTAGAAGTATAAAAAAGATTTTGGTTTTATCAGCCAATCCTATCAATACAAATAAACTGCGTCTAGATGAGGAAGTGAGGGAAATCCAATCTGCATTGGAGCGTTCCAGACACAGGGAAGAGTTTGAACTCATTTCTAGATTAGCTGTGAGGATTGACGATTTACGCCGAGCATTGTTAGACCACGAGCCACAAGTTGTACATTTTTCTGGTCATGGGGATGGAACGGACGGCATAGCATTGGAGGATAACTTCGGTTACGTACAATTGGTTAGTACAGAATCGTTGAGCAATTTATTCAAGTTATTTAAAGACACAGTTGAATGTGTGTTGCTCAATGCTTGTTATTCAGAAACTCAAGCAGAAGCAATTTACCAGCACATCAATTGTGTTATTGGGATGAAACGTGCCATCACAGATAAAGCTGCTATTCATTTTTCTAAAGGATTTTATGATACCCTTGGTGCTGGGAGAAGCTATAAAGATGCTTTTGATTTAGGTTGTAACAATATTGACCTTAATAGCATACCAGAATTTTTAACTCCAAAAATTCAAATCCGAGATAACTTTAAAACTCTATTTTTTAAAAAACAATCAACTACTAAATTGATCAAACAAAAACCTTCTCAATCCTTCACCATCAGTGGGGGTCAGCTTTCTAATGTCCAAATTGGAGGTCAAGCGGGTCGCGATATGGATGTGACCCAAAATCAGCTTCTTGCTCAAGGTAATTCTGAAAAGCCGCTGATCCAAACAGATGTAGTCGAATTAATTGCCCAACTTGAAGAACTGTTTCGCAACTCAGAACTACCAGAGGCGCAAACTTCAAAAGCAATTAAGCACTTAGAAGCTGCTAAAGAAGAGGTTCAGGAAAAGGAACCTGACAAGGATTTTGCAGCTAAAAATTTGCAAAAAGCTACAAAAGTTCTCAAAGAAGCGAATGAAGCAGTGACAGCAGGAACAAATATCTGGGAAAAAGTTCAACCCATTATTACTAAGCTTTTGCCTTGGCTGGGTGTAGCGGCAAGCTTTTTTAGCTGAAAGGGTCTTGTTTATGAGCGAACACACTCCGAATGACCACATCAAAATCTTAATATTTTAGATGGCGCTTCCCTTCAGAATGGTCAAATTGCAGGAATAGCTGGTCGTGACCTGAAGGTAAATCAAATATTGTTAACCTTCCTCAGTAGTCAATTGCGTTGCTTCTTGACCACTCATCTGGGCAAAATGCTCCATCAGCATTCGATGAATGAAGATGTAGCCGCCCCCCACTTTTTGTAGGAAGATGAGATCAGTAGCATAGTCAAGAAAGCGAACATAATTCCAAGGAATGTTGCCCTTGCGCCAAAGGAGAAAACGTAAAGTAAAGTGACGGATACAAGCCTGTCCGCCTCCACTGACTAGTCCAATAAATGCTCCAAAACTGAGTGCATTAAGTACTAAAAGGAACAAATTAAATTTTTTTGCCATCAAATAAATTGGTCCGTGAATTACTCCGAACACCGGAGTAACAATTATTCCAATAAACATGGCACTGCTAGCCGATTTCCAAATCCCCTGATTTGGCTCTATTTTCGTTTCAATTTCTGGACCTTGCATACCCTCTGTCCAATGAACAAACAACCCTGTAAACATTCCTGGGAATAATCCATCGTTCAAACCTTCAAGTATTCGCCTTTCGGTTGGGACTGAATTCGATTCATTTTTAGAAAAATCTGCATACAAATTTTCGTCAAGGTATAGCAAACCATAACTCAAACTTACAATAATGCCAAATATAATACTTTTATTTTTACCAAAACGGGCAAGTAGCCCAAGTATTATACCTATCAAATAACCCAAAGCTGCCCGAACAAATAAAGTTTCAGGCTTATCATTTTGAATGAACTTCTGCGGATCTTCAATGAAGTAAAAGTAAACGCTATATATCAGTGAAAAAATCAGACCACTTATTCCAGAATAGTGTCCTAAAAATCCGGTAATAAAGCCAATAATAGGTCCTACTATTAGACCAATAATTATACCAATAACCCAAGCAAATTCCGGGTTAGATGGTTTAATTAATGAAGGTTGAGTCCAAACATACAAGCCAGATAAGGTTGCACAATAAGCTCCATAAATTAGACTATATAAAAACGATTGACACAAAATATTTTTCGTCGTCATTAAAGCTTTTGAAACTGTTAATATTCTTATCAATTGAAAAGGTGACTTGATAGTTTCAAAGGTCTTTATTTCCTTTTGATTAAATCCAAAAATCCATAATCCAATAAAGATAGATTTGATTATTCTCTCTAAAACAAGATGATGTATTTGCTCCCCAGTAGAAATAATACTAATGTTTTGAGGTATGTAGTTCGTGAACAGAAATATAAAAAATGTTGCTATTATAAAAGTTATTACATTACCCCATTGGTATTTTCTTCGTTGATTAGAAGGCAACCAACTAGGTTGCATATGCTCAATTAGAAATATTGATTGAGAAGTTCGATTAAGTTCTTGAGCTAACCACGAAAGATAGTGTTTTACTTTGGCTTTTGGATACTTCTTTTCCACTCCCTTTCGTCTAAACATCCTTTCGATATAGGCATCAAGTAGATGTTTGCGGCGTTCTTCTATCGAGCCGTAATTTGGATACTTCTTTTCCACTTCCTTTCGTCTAAACATCCGTTCGATATAGGCATCAAATAGACGTTTGCGGCGTTCTTCTATCGAGCCGTAATGGGGTAACTCTTCAGCAGGTATACCTCTATATGCCAACGCTATAACACTAAGCGTTAGAGGTGACTTGGCTAACTCATGTAAGGCTTCATCTTCTTGAAGTAACGTCTTCACTCCTTCTAATTGACCACCTGCCCTATCTAAGTATTGCTTAATTTGTTCTTGGGTCAGCGATTTAAGGCATACAGCAGATTGAACTTGCAATCGAGAAGATAAAGCTTCATAGTCTCGGATGCGACTACTGATGACTATCTGTGTTAGACCATGAGATTTTCTAAATTCATTGACAGCTTGAACACAGGCTTCTCGACGATTTGCTTTGACCTCATCTAGCCCGTCCAACAGTAAAATCAAATCTTGGTTCTCAATCCATTTTTTACTAAGTGCTTTGGGAACTAAGTATTTGCTATCTAGTTCCTGAACTAGCCAATCTCCAATGCTTTGCCGTTCACTTGCCCAAGACGATAAGTTAAGAACTACTGGAATAAATTGACCTACATTTTTTTCAGCTTGAGTAATCAAATCCTGGGCGATCCTTAAGAGTATTGTCGTTTTTCCAGAACCGGGTTCTCCCAAAATCAGTAAAGTTTCTCCCTCTTCTGTTTCTTTAAAGAGATGGATTGCACTTGTTTTCTCAGATAAAGGCTGCGAATGTTCTTCAGGAAACTCATCAGTATTAGTAATACGACCTGGCACTACGTCGGGTCTGGCTTCTAGTTGAAGTTCAATTAGCGCTTTGGAATGAAGTGACTTTTTTAAATAATCTGTAATCCAGATTTTCTTAATGTTTCTTAGCAGAGCTTGACGTTGCCGATATTCATACCTCGTGAGAAATTTTGGCTTTATAACTGCTTTAGACCCATCGATCCGGTCATAAATACTTAAATTAACCACGCTTCCTTGAATCTGAGTGACATTCAGATCTTGTCCTGCAATGCCTCCAAGTTGAGAGTCCTTAATCGAACTACCATCAGAGACATTGAGATGCTGTTGAGGATTAAAGGGAGATGATTCATTCATATATTATCCTGTGTGAACAAAAATTTTACTCTTACCCCTAACCTATTTACTTAGTACCACACAGTCTCTGTTCTAAATTCTGTAATCGAAGTAAAAAGATTATATTATAACTTACGCATTGACAAAATTTTGATTATGTGGTTATACCATAGTAGGCATAAATCACCTCAATAAAGTCGGGGTTATTACCTTGTGAGGACATAAGCCCTCCTTCTACTTCTTATTTAGGTGTAAGTGAAATCAACTTATGCACGCTGCGGAAGATGAACGTGAATTGTAGATAAGTAGTCGGACAAAATTAAATTCATTCGTTCAGGCAGGAGACAGGAGACAGGAGACAGGAGACAGTTCAGTTAAGGTAATGGTAGGTTGGGGAGCGTAAGCTCCAGGAGGGTTTCCCGACCTAGGCAAGTCTGGCGTTTAAGCGTAGCGCAACCCAACAATAAACGTTTTGTGTTGGGTTTCCTGACGTCAAACGCCACGCGCCTCAAGCCGGGGAACCCGTCCACGGCAGTCGCTCATGGGGGGAACCCCCAAGACCGCGCTGCCTCACCCCGGTACTGTCCTCCCCAACCTACGCAGTTTAAGGGTTTTGGCTCTAACTGAACCGTATTGGATTAAAGGATAGCGATCGCTCAATACTGTTCGGTAGGAGAAATCCTGCTTTTAGCTTTGATCGCGGACCAGAAAGTACGGGGTTTTCAGCATTTTTCTTATAAACTCACTTCAATTGCGGTTACAATAAGTGGTATCATAATTTGGTTACAAAAGCTGCTATGGAACGCGAAGCTGTAACAATCCGTTTTCCATCTGATCTACTTGCTAAAGCCAGAAGTCTCAAGGAAGGCAATGAATCTCTAAACGATTTAGTCGTTGAAGCTGTAGAGCAGGAGGTGCGACGTCGGAGGGGTTGGGCAGCCCATCAACGGATTATTGCTCGCAGCGAGGCAGTGAAAGCGAAAACTGGTATACAATCAGCCTCTACAGAGTTGATCCGTAGCCTCAGAGAGAGCGAGGATCGATGTGACTAGAGTCTTGTGCCTTGATACCAGCGTTTGGATACCTTACCTTGTACCAGAGACTTATCAGCTTCAAGCTAGAACCTTAGTCACAGAGGCATTAAGTCTTAACTTGCGCTTGGTGGCCCCAGCATTTACTTGGGCAGAGGTAGGATCTGTGCTGCGAAAGAAAACTCGGATGAAAGTCATCACAACAGAGGAAGCACAGGGTTTTTTTCAAGACTTCTGCGAACTTCCCATTGATTACATAGAAGAGGAAGTCATTCGGGTGAAAGCTTGGGAAATTGCAGAGCAATATGTCTTACCTACTTTATATGATGCAGCATTTCTCGCTTGCGCTGAGAGTGTTTCTGCCGAGTTTTGGACGGCTGACGTCACACTTATCAGACAACTCACACCCCAACCCACCTACCTCAGAGAACTTTGTTGAAATTTAGTGCAAAGACGCAAAGAAATAATTCTTTGCGTTTTTGCGTGTTTGCATTTTTGTAAAGACTAAACTTTCATATCCAATGTACGCACCAAAAAAGCCCACTTATCTGCAATTTCCTCAATGATCTTTGCTGTAGGCTTACCAGCACCATGTCCCGCTTTTGTCTCAATTCTAATCAGTACTGGCGCATCACCATTGTGAGTAGCTTGCAAAGCAGCAGCAAATTTGAAACTATGGGCGGGAACAACGCGATCGTCATGATCGGCTGTGGTAATCATTGTTGCTGGGTATGCTGTACCTGATTTAAGCTTGTGCAATGGCGAATAAGCATACAGTGTTTTGAAATCTTCTTGATTGTCTGGCGAGCCATATTCAGAAGTCCATGCCCAACCAATAGTAAATTTATGGAAGCGCAACATATCCATAACACCCACAGCAGGTAAAGCAGCACCGAATAAATCGGGACGCTGAGTTATGCAAGCGCCAACTAATAATCCCCCGTTACTTCCACCGCCAATTGCTAACTTAGCAGGCTTTGTATAATTATTGGCAATCAGCCACTCAGCAGCAGCGATAAAGTCATCAAACACATTTTGCTTTTTCGACTTCATACCCGCCTGATGCCATTCTTCCCCATACTCACCGCCACCGCGTAAGTTAGCCAGAGCGTAAACACCACCCATTTCCATCCATACTAAATTACTGACAGAAAAGTTGGGACTTAGAGAGATATTGAAACCACCATAACCGTAGAGATATGTTGGATTATTGCCATCTAATTTAATCCCTTTTTTATAAGTAAGAAACATTGGCACTTTTGTACCATCATTGCTTTTATAAAAAACTTGCTTTGTCTCGTAATCTTCAGGGTTAAAAGCTACTTTTGGCTGACGGAAAACTGTGCTCTTTCCGCTTACCATGTCGTAGCGATAGACGGTTCCTGGTGTGGTAAAGCTGGTGAAACTATAGAAAGTTTCGGTATCATGTCGCTTGCCATGAAAGCCACCGGCTGAACCGAGTCCTGGTAATTTAACCTCACGTATGAATTTGCCTTTTAGGTCAAAAATTTTAATTTGGGTATGGGCATCTTGAAGATAATCAGCAACAAACTGGTTATTAATTGTACTAACGCTTTCTAAAGTTTCTGTCGCCTGGGGGATGATTTCTTTCCAGTTTTGTCGCGCCGGATTTTTAGTATCAATAGCAATGACTCGTCCTCTTGGCGCGTTGAAATCAGTGCGGAAATAGAAGATGTGATCGTCATTGTCGATAAAACCGAAACTAGACTCAAATTCCTGAATCAGTTCTACAACTTTCGCTTTCGGATTCGTCAAATCTTTGTAGAAAACTAGATTTCTGGGGTCAGTTCCTTGCCATACAGAAATAATAAGGTAACGTCCATCTTCTGTGACATCACCGTTAAATCCCCATTCTTTCTGGTCGAGACGGTTGTAAATCAGTAAGTCTTCTGATTGCGGTGTTCCCAGTTTATGGTAGTAAAGCTTTTGGTAATAATTGACATCTTCTAATTTGGTTTTTTCGTTTGGTTCATCATAGCGACTGTAGAAAAATCCTTTACTATCATTTGTCCAGGATGCGCCAGAGAATTTAATCCACTTCAAGTGGTCTTTGAGGTCAATACCTGTTTCAATATCCCTAACTTTCCATTCTTGCCAGTCAGAACCAGCAGTGGATAGACCGTATGCTAAAAAATTACCATCTTCACTGATAACTGTTCCTGAAAGAGCAACAGTACCATCTTCTGAAAGTGTATTTGGGTCAAGTAAAACTTTTGATTCAGCGTCGAGGGAAGTTAAGGTGTATAAAACAGACTGGTTTTGCAGTCCGTTATTTTTAAAGTAAAAGTAACGCTTACCCTCTTTGAAAGGAAGACTATATTTTTCGTAATCCCATAATTTGGTAAGACGCTGCTTAATTTTTTCTCTTGCAGGAATTTCCTGAAGATAGCCAAAAGTCACTTTATTTTGTGCTTCTACCCAAGCCTTTGTTTCTACTGAGTCAGGATTTTCTAAGGGACGGTAAGGGTCTGCGACTGAAGTACCGTGGTAATCATCAACTTGATTGTTTTTGGGGCTAACTGGATAGCTCAAGTGTTTTTTTTCAGACATATTTCGGTGTGAAGAGGGTACTTTTACATAGTGTAGGGGTTGCTCCTTAGTTATGCCATTTTGTATTGATGAATGCCAGTCAGTATAAGTTTTGGCAATTGCAATATCAGGAGCTAACAACCACCTACATATAATAATAGTTGTGAGTAAGATGAATAAAAATCGCTGTAGAGTTTTCATCAGTCAACAAGTTTTTCGCCTTTGAGCATCCGGGATGCGGCTTCTAGTAAGACTTCCTCAAGATATGGTTTGGTGAAGTAACCACTTGCACCTAGTTTCATTGCCATTTGTCTGTGTTTCTGTGCACCCCGTGAGGTGAGCATAGCAATAGGCAAATGCTTGAGGTTAGGGTCTTTCTGGATGCGAGAGAGCAACTCCAAGCCATCGCAGCGAGGCATTTCAATGTCACAAAATACAATATTACAAGGTAGATCGGAACGCAGTTTATCCCAGGCTTCTTGACCATCACGCGCCTGTTCTACGCGATAACCTGCTTTACTAAATGTGAGTGATAGCAATTCCCGTACTGTAATTGAGTCGTCCACAATCAGCACTGTGGGGTTTATTTTCCCTGCAGTCGTTTCTTGTACGGTGGGAGTTTGCTGCTGTTCCCAAAGACTCGAACTACGATATTTGGAGGCTCGTCCTTGGAAGATGTCAATGATTTCGATCACATCCGCAATGGGCATAATACGACCATCACCCAGGATAGTTGCACCAGCAACACCAATAGGTTTGGGAAATGGCCCTTCAAATTGCTTAATTACGATTTCTTGCTCGTTAAGCACTTGATCGACCTGTAGGGCAAGAAAGACATTTGCCGATCGCACGACAACAACACAAATCATGTCGTCATCCCGATGACCACCATAAATACTACCCCGACTAAGTTGACGATTAATAGTTAAAATTTCTTTGAGCGGTTGGAATGGTAGGAGTGTGTTACGCCAAGGAATGTATTTCTGCCCATCAGAACCTTGTTGGATATTTTTTACAGGAACATCTAGGGTATCTTCCACACCATCCATTGGGAAAGCAATGCGCGCTTTATCAGATATACAGCAAAGGGCTTTGCAAATACTCAGAGTCAGGGGTAGACGAATGGTGAAGGTTGTTCCCCCGCCGAGAGTGGAATTAATATTAATTTTCCCTCGCATTTCGCTTATTCTAGCCAGAACAACATCCAAACCGATACCACGACCTGCTAATTCATCTTCTTTTTCTTTGGTACTAAAACCTGGTTGGAACAGTAAATCGTAAACATGATGTTGAGATAAGCTTTTAGCTTGTTCTGGCGTTATTATGCCAATCTTAATTGCTTTTGCCTTCACCGCTTCTATGTCAATACCTGCGCCATCATCACTGATAGAAATGACGGTTTGATTACCTTGATGGAATGCGCGGACAGTAATGACTCCCACAGGTGGCTTACCAATCGCTTGTCGTATGTCTGGTGTTTCGATACCGTGGGCGATCGCATTGTTCAGTAAATGAGTCAGCGGGGTTTTAAGATGTTCTAAAATCACTTTGTCTATCAAGGTTTCTCGACCTTCGATAACGAGTTGCGCTTGTTTACCACACTTGATAGCGCTTTCGCGCACTCCTCGTTCTAAAGGAGTGGTTACTTCCGCAAATGGTTCCATTCGCGATCGCATTATCCCGGATTGAAGCTGGTTAGTCACCTGTCGGAACTGTCGCGCGACTCGTTCTGTATCTTCTGTTACAAAATCAATATCACTGGCTGCCTCACGCACCCGCACAATCAGTTCAATCATTTCCTGCGACAGGGTATGAAAAGGAGTAAACTGATCCATTTCCAATTCAGTCAAACCCCTGTCTATATCTTTATTGTGATCTTCGCGGTGATTTCTGCGGTTCGGGTTAACAGATGCATCTAATAGCGATCGTTCGTATAATTCCTCCATTCTCGCCCCGACATTACTCAACTGCTGCATCTGATGCAGCAAGTTATCTAAAAACTGTCGCAGACGTTGTTGGTCTTGTTCCAATGTGTTGCGATTAACAACTAATTCTCCTACTAAATTACTCAGATCATCCAGATGCTTAACTGGAACTTTTATTAGTTGTTCAAATTTTGTCGTGCGATAGACAAAGGGACGAGGAGGCAAATCTTTCTTGCCTCTATCTGATGTTACCTGGTTTGCTGCTACACCCAATAATTTTTCTTGGGCGGTTCTTTCTTCTGGTCTGAGTTCAGCATTGACTTCTGATACAACTTCCTGGTTGAGTAACTCATTTAACTCAGTCAATTCGTCATTCAAGAAGATATCAATTTCTTGAGTCAATTCCTCCTCTGAAGAAACGGCTTCTGTTAGGAACAAATTTTCCTTGAAATCAAATGCTGAATATAGCTCTAAAGAATGCTCGCCATCCAAATCTGTTGGTGAGATAGTTTCTGCTTCTGTGTGTCTCATCCCTGACTGTTCTTGTGAACACTCATTGACCATCAAATTAATATCTTGAGGCTGTTGTGTAAACAACGAATTGTTAAGTAAGTCTTGCTTATTGTCAGTTTCTAAAGGCAGAATTGTAAATTCTGGACTGAATTCTACAGCTTCTGGCTGTTGCGAAAACACACTCTTTTCTGTCTTAGACGCTACGCGATAGTAAGATGTACTTTGGGGTTCTATAGTCGTGTCAAGAGAAGAAGTGTTTATGAGATTTGATGTTAAATCTTGAAACCAATCATCATCCGTCTCTGATGAGAATAATAGATTAAATTCTTGTTCATCAATTGGAAAATTTAGTTCCAAATCTTCAAAACTCAAACTGTCTAAACTAGAGTTCCCCGACTGAGCAACATTATCAAAAAAGTCCTCAGCAGCGGTTGTCAACAAAATTTCTTCTAAAGTTGCTACATCCTGTTGATGGGCTGGAGAAAATTTGTCCTTTTCTCCCTTTAATTCCAGTTCCCAAATTTTGTTTAAATCTTCTGTTTCAAACTGTGCATTCAACAAATCACCAAATGTTGAGTTGTTTGCAGACAAGGCTATAGTCTTGTCTTCCTCTGTCTCAATAAATAGCTCTTCTAAAGTCAATATTTCGTCTTTATGTGATATTTTTTTTGATTTTATGGACTTTGGATAATCAATTTCCTCCATTAGTTTGGCTTTCGTCGATAAGGAAAAATCATGATAGCTAATTTCTTGGTTTTTGGAAAGCTCGACATTGACTATAGTCTCTGTTTGTATTTGATTTCTTTCGCCTGTGGGTAAGGCTTGATTTTCATCTAGTAACAATTCTAATAAACTAGTGACTTGATCTTGTCTTTTTTCGCCAGCATCAAACAACTGCTCTACTGATGCCAATGTATCGATACTTAATTCTCTCGTTAAGCCACTCGTTTTATGAAGGGCTGATTCTAACTTATCTTCTAATAAATCATCAGATAACGCCAGAGTAAATTCTTCGGTTTCTGCTGCTTTCTGCTGAGTACTAATCGTGTCTTCATCAATTAAAATTTCATTCTTGTTATCAGTCTCTTCCGTATTGGCATTGCTCACATCTCTTTTTAATGTTGCCTCAGGGTTAATATCTAGAATTTCTTCTTGCTCCCACATTCCCTCTAAGTCGGGACTTTCACCTTCAAAAAAATCAGCCAGGGTATTTAAGTTAGCTATTCTGACTTCTTGGTTATTCGTATCTGTCGTATGGGTGAGAGCAGCGTGTTCATTGCTATTAAATTGTTCGCAAAGTTCAGATAAACTAGTAATTCTGTCTTGTCGGTCAATGTCCAAAACTGTTGTAGAAGTTGCATCACTTATTGTTTGTGGAATTTTTTTACCTGTTCCCAAATTAATGGTGCTAGAAGATGTAACTGGTGGCAATTCTAATCCTTCTGTTGGGCTATCTGACTCATCTGCCAGAATCAGGGGAATTTCTAACAATTCAATTGTTTCTTCTACTCTGACGAGTGCTTGTAGTTGCTGACTAATTGTTATTTCCGCTTCTCTAAGAGCAATAACTAATTCTAAAGCTTGTTTAATATCTGTAATAATGGTTTTAGCTAGAGTGAGATAGGTATTTTGTGAAAATGCGATCGCACTTGCTGCTGTTCGACACAAACCACACCAGTTAGACCAATTCAATTCTTCACCAAGTTCAGCTAACTTGTCACAACACTTCACAAGGCTTTGTCGCGTTTGCGATGTTGCAGTTTGTTTAAACAGTTGCAACATTTCCCGTAATATTTGGATAACTTCACTTTGTACAGTTTGTAGGTTCTGCCAACTCTCACTTGTTTGTGCTACGGTTTGTGGCGAAGTTGCAGGAGAAGCTTTTGCTAAGATACTTGTATTTTTTGTGATATTATTGCGATTTTGTTCTATTAGTAAGTTTAAATGTTCTTGCAACCATTTGAAGACAGGTTCAGTTTCTGACATTAAGGTCTGTGCCATTTCATCAGTAAGACCATAAGGTTCAGTGCAACTTTCTAACAGCGCTTTTAAGGTATCAGATACACCAAGAAACAAAGATTCTAATTTTTGGTCAACTTGAATTGGATGCTCTTTGAGAACCTTAAAATAGTCTTCCAAACGGTGAGCTGTGTGTTGAATGCTACTCAGACCAAGCATTGCTGCTCCTCCTTTTATAGAGTGAGCCGCCCGAAAAACTTCGTTAATCATTTCTGGGTTATCAAGGGTACTCTGTAGATTCAGCAACCCCTTTTCTATCGTATCTAGGTGGTCTTTTGCTTCCTCAATGAAGTAACCCAAAATGCGCTGTTGTTGTTCTGGCAGCATAGTTTTTAATCATTAAGTCATTGGTCAAGAGTGAAAACTCAATAGTCTATAATCTATAGTCAAAAGTCAATACTTATACTTTGAACTATAGACTATTGACTAATTACCTTGTATTTTCAGAGATTTCGACTTGGAAACGTTCAACGGAGGCGATCAGCTCACCAGATACACTGACCAAACTATGTAAAGCACCAGAGACTCGTTGTGCTTCTCGTGAAGTGTCTTGCGCTGTTAATTCCACAGATTGCATAACTTCAGCCACACCACGGAAGGTTTTGGTCTGTTCAACAGTGTCCGAGGTAATCCCGCGCACTAAAATATCGATGCGCTTGGCGACTTGAATAATGTTTTCTAGCGATCGCTTGGCTTCCTCTGCCAACTTCGTACCATTAATGACCTGTTGTATACCTTCCTCCATCGCAATCATTACAGAGCCTGTTTCGCTCTGAATCTGCATGACTATTTGTTCTATTTCTTTTAATGACTTAGCTGATTTATCTGCTAACTGGCGCACTTCATCCGCTACAATTGCAAAACCTCGTCCGGCTTCTCCCGCGCGTGCCGCTTCAATACTAGCATTGAGTGCTAACAAATTCGTCCGAGAAGCAATTTGCGAAATCAACGCCACAATCTTGGAAATTTCTTGAGAAGACTCTGCCAGTCGCTTCACTTTCCGGGTTGTGTGCGCCACGGTTTCCCGAATTTCTAAAATCCCTGCCAAAGTATTATCTACTGCTTCTCCACCTAGGAGAGCAATATTGCTAGCATCATGGGTAACAGCTTCTGCTTCGCGTGCTGCTTGTGCGACACGTTGAATGGAGTCAGTCATAACTTGTACAGAATTCAGCGTCACCGCCAATTTTTGCGCTTGTCGTAAAGCATCACGAGATAAGGCTCTCGCAAAGGTTTCGGAATTAGTTGCCCCTCTGGTTACTTCCTGCGCTGCGATTTTCACCTGTTGTACAAGATCCCGTATGTTTTGAATTGTGAAGTTAAAAGCATCAGCGATCGCTCCAAGTACGTCGGCGGTTACCTCGGCTTGCACTGTCAAATCTCCTCTGGCAGCTCCTTCTACATCGTCTAACAGGTGAATCACTTGGCGTTGCAGGCTTTCTCTAGCTTCCTCTTGTTCTTGAGCTTTACGTGTCGCTTCATTAGTAGTCGTCAATATAACACGAGTCATTTGGTTAAAGCTAGCTGCCAGCTGCCCAAATTCATCTTTTGAATACACGGTGGCTTGGACATGAAAGTTTCCTTCGCGCACAGCATCAAATTGACTTTGTAAATTTTTAGCAGTGCGGCAAATTTGCCTGTGGCTGAGACTCCCCATAATACCTGCGGTAGCAAACCCAGCAATTCCAGATGCCAAAGTCATTACCCTACCTGTGTTTTGCACCAACTCCCGTTGTTCGAGTGGTAACAACTTAGCATAAACAAAGCTGACTCCAGCAACAACCAGGGCTGAAACAACACCCACTGTACCAGCAACAATCCATTGCTTAGTTTGTAGAGAGGCATTTTCTAATGGAGCAAGAAAACCTTGCTTGACAGAGACTTGAGGTTTTCTACTGCACAGATCAGCCCCGATCAAAACTGGGACTGCTTGTTGGGAACCAGTGGTTATAAATAGCTCCGAATCGCGATGATTCGTAAGGGTACTACGCGAAGCCCAATCGTCCGTTTGGGGCGGGAGAAAACCGCTATCGTCTCTGGGGGTAGTATCTGAAGTGAAATCGTGATTTTGCTGAGTGGGTGTAGTCTCTACTTTACTGCGTCGTGAAGTGTTGTTTTCCACAGATATCTTCAACGTCTGTGGCTCCTCAAAGCGAGAATCTTCTGTCAAGTCAAATCTCGGAATATACCCTGAGTCGTCAAATTTATCAAAGTCGTCTAAACACTTCTTTTTGTTACCCTTGCAAGTATTTGTGTTCTCTGCTTTCGCTTCTTCATCATTGACATTAGATAGTTGCCATACCTGTTGTTGAATAAATGTAGAAGGGGCTTTGCTAAAATTTTCTTTTGAATTGAACGTTGTATCAGATACAGTACTATCGTCTATTGATAGATCAAATGGACTGCTAACAGGTAGCTCTTCCATATAGTCTACAGCTTTTTGATCCTCATCCAAGGAAGTCAAATGAAAGCTACTACTGTTACTGTTAAAGTCTTGATCATCTGCCAGATTTTCTAATTGTTGTTTTATCACTGTTTGAGATTCAGAAGAATCAGAAAAATTCTTATATTTTTGACCAGATTTTTCAATATCTTGAGCGTCTAGTTTGCGTTGATATTGTTTTATGTTGTCAATGCCATTGCGGGCAAGGCTGATAATTTCTTGATCGTCAGTAAATTTTAAAACCTTTTGGTATTCTATTTTTGCCACATCACACTGCTGCAAAACATAATAGATATGACCCCGCAGCAAGGATATATTAGGGTCATATGGTAAATGTTGCACCAGTTGATCAATCAGAGTGGCTGCTTGTTTGTAGTTTCCTTGCACGTAAGCTTTATGAGCCTGATGATAGATATGCTCGTACTCTTTTATACTCACTACCTTTTTCTGCCTCCATTTCATCCTGCCCCTATAAGTCCAAAGCGTGCTCGTTCACCCTTGGCATACCGAAATTGCGAGGGTGAGCAGCGCGTTCCCAGAGTTGTCTGTTGCTCGAATTTTCTCCGATGAGAACTTAGGAGGATGTCTCCTCAACGGCGATTTTTCTAGTTTTTACCCAACAACCGCGCACTTCGTAAAATTGCTTTGTGATCAAGCAGCCTTAGACACTGATTTTTTTTATTTTCTAATATCCATTCTCCTTGCAAAAAGGGAGCCATTGTATCTGATACGCTCTTTAACACTGTCAGATGCTTTTTGTCAAGCCAGTCCATACCGCCGATTTCTTCAACTGCTAAACCGACTATTGTGTCTTGCTCTTCTATAGCAATCACAGGAATCTCCGAACGATTCGTATTTAAAGTGGTTCCTTGTCCTAGAAATTGACCCAAATCAACCACCCAAATGACTCGACCTCGTAGATTTAGAGCACCCAAAAGCAAACCAGAAGTATTAGGAATTGGGGTAATTCTATCAGGACTTAGTTCAATGACCTCTCGAATATCGGTTGCTAGTAGTGCAAACTCCTGATGCAAGGGAATATAAAATCTTAGACATAACTCTGCTTCTGGACTTTTTACTTGTAATTCAGAACCGGAGTGGTCTTGTCCACCTCCTCCTAAAAAGTCCGGTTGAGTGATCATTTTGTGTTTATCCTTATCCTCGCAGTAGCTGTTTGACTGTTCCCACCAACTCAGTTGGTTGAAAGGGTTTAGCTATATAGGCATCGGCTCCTTGTTTGATACCCCAGTAGAGATCAACTTCTTCACCTTTAGAAGAACATATCACCACCGGAAGATTTTGGGTTTTAGGATTAGATTTTAAGCGACGACAAACTTCATAGCCATTCATCCGAGGCATGACTATATCCAAAACGACTAAATCGGGACAAGCAGTTTGAATGGCTTCCAATGCTTCTATTCCATCACTGGCATGGGTCACTGTTAAGCCACTCGCTTTCAATAGGTCTGTAATCATCTCTCTCTGTGTAACACTGTCTTCCACTATCAGAACTGTACTCATATGACGCCCATATACCTCCTGATGTAGACGTTTGTGGTTAGAACATTTGCTGATTTTCCTAACTGTCTTTACTGTATAAAAGAATTCTATCCCAAGCTGCCGAGAGTACCCCATCCGAATCGAAATGCGACTTAAGTAATAACAAGGGAAAACAAAATGTTAGCAATTATACGGCTGACAGACAAGTCTGTCAGTATAAAATAGAAATAGGTGACAAATTATAACGAGTATCTGTTGTGTGTCATACAGTATAGACCTAACATGTAACATCCATATTTGTATGTGATTCAAACGATAACCGCTATTTTTTATATTAGTCATTAATGATACATAACTTATGGACGATAAAATTGAAGTATTTCAGCCGTGGGATAAAAACAAGAAAAATCGGACAACCTACCCCTACACCCCTATACCCTTACAGAGTTACATCCCTTTTGGTGACTGATATTACCATGCGCCACGTCACTGCGTAGGTAGCTGTTCACTAAATTTAAGGTTTTGCTCACAATAGGAGTCTTAAGTACACAATAAGGAATAACAGTGTGCTGTATTTAGCAGAAGTACAAAAGCAGAAAGGCGGTTTACTTGGTGGTGGCAAAACTGAACTAAAACTACTGGCTTGTCAACGAAGTGACCAAAGTTGGAGTACAGTTTCTGAAGAAGTGGTTTTTGCTGAGGAAGCTAGCAAATTCAGTGATGGAGTCCTCGTATTGGTTGAAATGAATCCGAACCGTAAAGTACAACGGATTCAGGAGGCGGGGCGTCCTTTGGTGAATATTTTGCAGAATTTTTCCCGTCAGGTGGAAAAATTTAAGCTTAGAGAAGAAGAAATTAACCAGTGGAAGCAGTCTCTGACGTTTCAAGCGCAAGAGTTAAATCGGCGTGAAATGGATATGGAAGAGCGTTTGGAACAACTGCAACAAATGGAGGATGAATTTCAGCGCTTGGAGGCGCAACAACAACAAGTAGAAGCTTCCCGCCAGGAAATTGAAAAGTTGCAAACGGAGATTTCGCGCAACCGTAAAGAACTCCAAGGAGCATGGGAGCATTTGCGGAGTGAGCAGCGTCGCTTGGAGGAGTACAAAGCACAGTGTTCCCACTCTGCTGTGTTGGATCATCAGCAAAATCCAGTACTAAACGAGTTACTTGCTCAAGTGTCTACTAGCGTTACTCTCACACAAACAGTACGCGAATATCTCAATCATGCCCTGAAAGTCCTCGAAACGCAGCAGGAAGTTTTAAACCCACACTGGCAACAGTTACAACAGTATACAACTACAGTTCATCAACAGCAGGAGATTGAATAAAGAAGTTATATTCACAACTGTTTGAGGTAAATCCAGTCACCTTGAACTTGGGCGATCGCACCACCAGGAAATGGATCACTCTGCGAACGGTTTGGTGCACTAATTAAAGCGATTAGTTTTTCTATTTGCTCAAAGGTGCAACCACTCTGAATGATTTCTTGTAATACCTGACGCATGACGCGACGCTGTAGCGCCAGTGGTGCTTTCTGTAATACGCGACGGTTTAGCTTTATTGAATATGGATTATAAAGATTTCCTTCCTCACCTGTTGATGTTACCATCGCCTCTTTTCGCAACTGATAAGCAGCTTGTTCTAAATATTCCACTTCTGCTTGCAAAATTTCAGCAGTCTGGGCAAGAACTGATTCAACTTGAGGGTTGAAATTTTCTTGCAAATATGGTAATACATTTTGACGGATGCGGTTACGTGCAAATTTCAAATCTTGATTTGTTGAATCTTCCCAAACAGGAACCAGAAAATCTTGGCAAAATTGCCCAGTTTGCATACGAGTTATTTCTAGCAGTGGGCGTACAAGCAGGATGCTGTTATCCAGCAGCCTTTGCCATGTTAATGCTTGCAAGCCATCAGCACCTGTACCGCGAATTAAGTTGTAAAGTAGAGTTTCAGCGCGATCGCTGGCTGTGTGACCTGTAACAATGCAATGAAATTGATTTTCCTGGGCGATCGCACTCAAAGCTTGATACCGCCAGTTGCGTGCAGCAGCTTCGCTTTTTAAAGGTTCGTTAGCTGTTCGTAAATAAAATGAGACACTCCAATTTTTTGCCAAGTTTTCTACATGCTTGGCATTTGCTTGGGAGTCAGAACGCCAGCAATGGTCGCAGTGGGCAATACTGAGATACCATCCCCATTTTGGTTGTAAATCTAACAGTATTTTGATCAGACACAAAGAATCTTGTCCACCTGAAACTGCAATGAGTAGTCGTTGGTTGCGCTCAAATAGGTGACGGGAGCGGATCGTGCGGTGTAATTTTGCATGGAGAGGAGTCCAAGGAGTGCGATCTGCCTTTGGCAGCAAGCTTCGCTTATCGCTCATTTAGGAATTTAAAGTTCGGGGGCTATGGTGAGAAGAGGAGGGAGGGAGAGGGGGAAGTGAACTGAAATGATAACTGGTAACTGATTCAGTCATGGAAGTGACAAAGAATTGTCATTGACCCGTCATATTAGCTTGCTAGAGTTATCTCAAGGAAAAATTAAGTTTGCTCCTATCACCACAGTTTATGCTCTCTTGTATGGTAGTTAGCAAGGGAGCATTTTTATAGCATATATTTATTCACACCACGCCGTTTATTTTTTATGTTACCTGCCATGGGTTTTTTCTCCAAACTGCGTCCATTCATTTTGATAGTCTTTTTTATAAGCTTCCTCTTAAGTGGAGTGCTATCAGGAGGCTATTTTAGCAATGCTGCAACACCAAGTGCAGTCACACCTGTGTCTAGTTTTGCCCTCACTCAGGGGGTACGTAAAACAGTATTAAAAAATGGTTTAACAGTCTTAACTAAAGAAGTCCACACTGCACCTGTGGTGAGTGTGCAGGTTTGGTATCGAGTTGGTTCGCGCAACGAGAAAGCAGGAGAGAATGGTATCTCTCACCAGCTAGAGCATTTGATGTTCAAAGGAACCACAGATCGTCCAGTACAATTTGGTCGGCTGTTTAGTGCTTTGGGAAGTCAGTTCAATGCTTTTACGAGTTATGATGAGACAGCTTATTTTGGCACAGTGCAACGCGACAAATTAGAAGCACTAGTCACCTTAGAAGCCGATCGCATGGAAAGCGCGTTAGTTGGAGCTGAACAACTGACAAGTGAGAAGCGTGTCGTCATCTCAGAATTACAAGGATACGAAAATTCTCCAGGCTATCGCTTAAATCGGGCTGTGATGCGAGCAGCTTTCCCGAAACGAGCTTATGGTTTACCTGTAGGAGGTACAAAAGCTGATGTACAGCAATTCACACTGGAGCAGGTACGCAATTACTACAATACCTACTACAGCCCTGACAATGCAACCCTAGTTATTACGGGGGATTTTGCCACAGAACCCGTGCTGAAAACTGTCCAAAAAACTTTTGGGAAGCTACCAAAACGGGCGAAACAAGACAACCAGACTAAGGGGAATTCTTCAAAAACAGGTTCTCCCTCCTCGAATAATACTTCCACTCCTAAAACAACGCCTTCTCCCTCCTCGAATAATACTTCCACTGCTAAAAAATCACCTATTGTCTTAAAAGAGCCAGGAAGCGCTGCATTATTGCAAGTCGTTTATCCTCTACCAAATCTTACTCATCCAGACGTACCTGCAATTGATCTGATGGATGTGATTCTCACGGGCGGACGTAGCTCACAGCTTTACCAAGCTTTGGTAGAATCAGGCTTAGCAAGCTCGGTGGGTGCAAGTCCTTCAGAACTCATTGAACCAGGTTGGTACGAAATTAATGTCACAGCTGCTCCCGGTCAACAGCTATCAAAAATTGCCCTGGTACTGGAACAGTCTTTAACTAAACTACAACAAAAACAAGTCACGGCAGAAGAATTAAACCGAGCGAAGACGCAACTCCAAGCTTCCTTTGTACTCGGGAACCAAGACATCACCTCTCAGGCGACGCAACTAGGATATAACCAAACTGTCGCTGGGGATTATCGTTATGTTGAGGGGTATCTTAAAACAATTGCCAAAGTCACAGCAGCAGATGTACAGCGAGTGGCGAAAACTTACCTCAATCCTGCTAAACAAACTATCGGCTTCTTTGAACCGACTTTACCAGGTGGTAAGCCAGGGAGTTCCAGTGGTGGTTCTAATCGCACTGTAGAAAACTTCAGTCCTGGTAAGCCTGTCGATCCAGCAGAACTTGCCAAATATCTCCCTCCCGCAACATCAGCCACTGCTTCGACTCAACAACCGTTGCCAGAGCAATTTATACTCAAAAATGGGTTACGCGTTTTCCTACTGCCTGATCACAGTGTCCCGACCGTTAATCTCAGTGGACAAATTGATGCTGGTGCCGAATTTGATACTAACCAGAAAGCAGGTTTAGCAAGTTTCGTTGCTAGCAATTTAATCAATGGAACTCAAACAAAAAATGCTCTAACTCTAGCAAAAACGTTGGAAGATAAGGGAGTAAGCTTGGGATTCAGTGCTAGTCGCGAAGGAGTTGGTATTAGTGGAAATGGGTTGTCTGCTAATTTGCCGATATTAATTCAAACTCTGGCAGATGTGGTACAAGATGCTACCTTCCCAGACAAGCAGCTAGAACTTACTCGTCAGAGAGCTTTGACAAGTCTGAAAGTACAGCTCGATGATCCTCGGGGATTGGGACGACGGGTCTTTCAGCAAGCAATTTACCCGGAAAATCACCCGTTTCATAGCTTTCCTACAGAAGAAAGCTTAAAAAGCGTGACTCGTGCTGATGTGCTTCGCTTCTACGAGGAACACTACCGCCCGGACACGACAACGATCGCCCTTGTTGGTGATTTTGACCCAAATCAAGTCAAAGCTTTACTGAATAAAGCTTTCGGGAAATGGCAAACTCAGGGTAAGCCACCGACTCTTAACTTACCTCAGGTGTCTTTACCGCAAACAATGAAACAGTTGAGTTCAGTGATTCCCGGTAAGACGGAAGCTGTGACTTACATTGGTTATAATGGCATCTCGCGCAAAGACTCTCGTTTCTATTCTGCTTTGGTACTCAATCAAATTTTGGGCGGCGATACCTTGTCTAGTCGCTTGGGTACTGAGGTGCGCGATCGCCAAGGTCTAACCTACGGTATCTACAGTGGCTTTGCCACAGGTGTCAATCCTGGTCCATTCTTAATTCAGATGCAAACTGCCCCAGGAGATGCCCAAAAGGCTATTACCAGCACTCTAGCTTTACTCAAGCAGTTGCGAGAGCAAGGAATCACTGAGGCTGAATTGAATACAGCGAAACGCTCAATAACCAACAACTACCCTGTAGAATTAGCTAATCCTGGTAACGTAGCGGGCATGATTTTAGAAAATGCCGTTTATGGTCTTTCTCAAGCAGAAATCCGAGAATTCCCCAAGCGAATTGAAGCAGTGACTCCGGTTCAGGTGCAGCAGACAATTCAAGAACTTATTCATCCAGATAAGCTAGTGATTGTCACGGCTGGACCTGGAGCTTAGGTCAAGTATGTAAGGATAAATATTCAGCAACCCAGTGTCTGAAGACACTGGGTTGCTGACTAACGACTGGTCAAATTTAAAACGAGCGCGGCAGGGTTCGAACCTGCGACCAACGGATTAGAAATCCGTGGCTCTATCCACTGAGCTACGCGCCCAATCAAAATAACTGGCTTGTTGCACAGTCAGTTTCTATATTATATCTGTGAACCTAAGGAAAAGGCAATCAAAAATTATTGCAGATTTCACCTTGGCGAAGCTAAGATCCAAGTCGTCGCAAGAGTGAGTCAATGAACAAACAGCAAAAACAAAGCAAATGGCATATTGGTTAGTCATTGGCGTGAGTGTGGTAGCAGTTTTACCCTGAAATTGACTGGTTCAGTTTCATAAAAACTGTCTCCTGAACTATTATTCAGCCAAAAAACTGTTAGAGTGCATTTATACTGTAAAGTTCTATGAGTAGCGCTGACACCAAGTTACACTGTCTCAAAACTATGTTCTTCACTCAAGGCATTGTCCCAGGTCTCCTTAGTTGGAGTCTGCTAGCACTTCTACACTCTTTGGTGTTTAGTGGTAGAATCTCAAATTCACTCTTGCTCCTAAAGCGTGCTGAGTGGTCTGTTGTTGGAACACATATTTTTGAAGCAATAGCTTATCTGGCTGCTGGTGTCTTATGCTTAAGAAATTGGCGCAGTCCACAAATTCCTAGTGGTTATAGTGTGTGGTTAGTCATCAGTATCGCTATGCTTTTATATTTCCAAAGGAGAGATATTTGTCAGTTGTACAGAAATAGTCTTGCAAGAAGAACTTATCGTTTCCCTTGCCGATCTGTTTTTTGTGATCACTTATTTTTCTCTGGAGATGGGCATGACGCGCTTTAAATGGACCACAATAGGTGTTACTAACTATCAAAATAGAAAGATATTTAGAGGTATTTTGGGCGTGGAATTGAGTTTTATTTGGCATGGGCGCTATTGGTGGAATACGACGCATCATTCATCCGTTCGCAACGTGTCAGTGGAAGAAAAACAGTTTAGAAATTTGTGGTGTCTACCGTGAGAAAACTAACAGAACCAGATAAACACGAAATTCTCAAATTATACCGCGAAACTGCCGAAACGACCTCAACTTTGGCAGAACGCTATGACGTGAGTAACTCGACGATTAGCCGCTTACTCAAAAGTACTCTGCCAGAAGATGAGTATGAATATCTTGTGTCTTTAAAGCGTGCTGCAAGAACGCCTGAAGGAAGGGCACAGGTTAATTACGACAATTTGCCTGCGTTTACCAACCAGCCACAAGAAGATCAGACACAAAAGCAAGAAGTATTATCTCCTGTTGTTGAGCAAAATGTCGTTGAGACTCAGCCCCAGAGGGTATCTCCTGCTCAACGCCAGATACCCAAGCCAAAAGACTCTCCTGCACCACAGGTTTCACCCCTTCGGCTTGGTGCAGTCGCTCCTGGGGGAAACCCCCAAGACCTCGGCGACTACCCGCAAGAAGAACCAGTCGTGGCACAAAACTTGCACTTTGTGGAACTTGATGAGCCAACTCATCCTAGCAGACGATTGAAGCGGCGATCTTCAGCTCCAACTAAACCAATTTTACCAATCCAACAAGCGCGATCTGAGCAACCAGTTGCCGAGCAATTGGAACTTCTGGAACAAAAACCTCCAGAAATCACCAGCATTCCTAGTCCGCTTTTGGAAGATACACATCCAAACGCTAACGTCATTGCGGAAATGTTTGGCGAAGACTTACTAGATGAGTCAGATGATTTGGAGGATTTAGATGATGATGATGATGATGACTATGACGAAGAAGACTTTGAACCAGCTGCACCTTTGGTCACAAGACCAAGGTCGGGTGACGCATTAGTAAAAGTCTTACCACTCTCAGCAGCGGCTTTACCCAAAACTTGTTATTTAGTCATAGATCGTTCCTCAGAATTAATCACTCGTCCATTGCGGGAATTTGGCGACTTGGGACAAATTCCTAGCTTGGAAACTCAACAAAGAACCTTACCTGTGTTCGATAACCATCGAATTGCAAAGCGCTTCTCAACTAAGCGCGATCGCGTGATTAAAATTCCTGATACAAAAATGCTACACAAGGCTCGTTATCATCTACAGGCAAAAGGAATCACTCGACTGTTAATTGATGGTCAAGTTTACTCCTTGTCTAGTGTTTAGTTATTAGTTTGATTCCAAAACAAGCCTCCCACTCTACTCAAAAATTTTGTAGAGTAGTCCGGACAGATGCACACAGAACAGATAATTTATTTGCCTTTATCTGCACGCCACATGCTTCAACGGGGGGAACCCCCGCAACGCAGTGGCTCGTTTTTCTGCGTGCATCTGCGTGCATCTGCGGTTTCAAGTAGCCCCAAACCTCGTTTTTTCCCAAATCTAATGTGCCGTTCTATAAAAGGCAGCTAACTCCGTTCATCAAAAAGTGGCAATAAGTCCTTGCCATATAGTTGAATCATGCTATGTTGATATTACGTACACTAAGTTTTTTGTTCAAAGATGGTTCATAAACCTAACAAGTCTCAAGATTTGGAGTCGTGGCAACAAGTCCGTGCACCATACGGTTTAGGTTACCGGATTAAACTCCTCTCACAACTGTTAAGTCGCAAGTTGACTGAGCGGTTGGAGCCGTTTGGACTAACCCCTTTTCACTGGGTAGTGCTTTGCTGTTTATGGGAGGAAGACGGTTTACCGACTTCTAGTATCGGGGAAAAACTGCAACAGGTGGGAGGTACCTTAACTGGCGTATTGGACAGAATGGAAGAAAGAGGTTTGATTCGTCGAGAACGTGACTGTCGCGATCGCCGAATCTGGCGTATTTGGCTAACCGATGCAGGCAAAGAACTGGAAACAGTCTTGCCAGCTATTGCAGTAGAAATTCGCGAGCAAGCTATGCACGGTATTTCCTATGCTGAACGAGAACAGTTTTCCCAACTTCTGAATCAGGCAATCGATAATTTATCGTAGAGTCATTCATCTGGATGAGGCGCTTTATTAGGTCTTTTCTGTAAAATATTACGTATACTAACTAAATAACTATAAAATAACCTTATTTAAATATTTAGCACACTAAATTTATAACGGGCAAAAACGATACTGAGGGGCTTAACTATCATGGAACGCACAAACAACACCAACTCCAACGGACGTAACGGACACAAAACAGCAGTTCTGGAGAAAGAACTCGTTAAAGACATAGAGACTTTGGAAGCTTTAACATCAGAAAATTTGACCAATAAAATGCCAGCAGAAACACTCGTCAAAGCTGATCTACATACCCAACCTGAAACGGCGGACAAAGAAGCCAAACCCCAACCGCCGGAAACACCTAAGAAGAAAAAACCGATTGCCTTGATTTTGACAGCATTGGGTGTGGGTGCTGTAGCTGCAGGAGGTTTTGGTTATCATTGGTGGCAGTATGCTTCTACTCACCAAGAGACAGACAACGCTCAAGTTGCAGGACACCTGCACCAAGTCAGCGCCCGCATTCCTGGAACTATAAGTCAAGTTTTGGTAAATGATAACCAGGAAGTCCAACCAGGACAATTGCTGGTAACACTCGATCCACGCGATTATCAAAGCAAAGTGCAACAAACTGAAGCCGCGCTACAAAATGCTCGTCGTCAGGCGCAAGCCGCACAAGCAAATATTAACTTAGCCTCAAAAACAACCAGTGCTAAGACAGTTCAGGCACAAGGAGATGTTAGCGGTGCTGTCGCAGCAATTTCCACAGCGCAAGCAGCGGTACAGGAAGCAGAAGCTGGGATTCCCGCCGCACAAGCTGAGGTGAAACAGGCAGAAGCTGGGATTCCCGCCGCACAAGCGCAAGTTGCACAAGCAAACGCCAATTTGCAAAAAGCGCAAGCTGATTACAACCGTTACAACACCTTGTCTCAACAAGGAGCAATTCCCCGTCAGCAATTAGACACTTCTAAGTCAGCGTATGATGTGGCTGTAGCGCAAAAGGATGCTGCTATTCAAGGAGTTAACCAAGCGCAAGCACGATTAGCCGCCGCCAGAGTTGGGGTAGCAAAAGCACAGTCGCAACTAGCGCAAGCACAAGAAGGAGTGGTGAGTGCGCAAGCAAAACTGGCAGCATCTAAAGGTGGATTGCAACAAGCAACTGCAGGCGGGGAACAAACAACAGTCAACCGCAACCAGTATGAAGCAGCAAAAGCAGCTATCGCTCAAGCGGACGCATCCTTGAAAGACGCGCAGTTGCAGTTATCCTACACCAACATTACCGCTCCTGCTGCTGGACGCGTGGGGCGCAAGACAGTGGAAGTTGGCAACCGGGTACAAGCAGGAACACCTTTAATGGCGATTGTCAATGATGATTATTGGGTCGTTGCCAACTTTAAAGAAACTCAGTTGGAAGACATGAAGCCAGGAGAAGAAGTTGAGATTAAACTCGATGCTTTTCCTCATCATACCTTTAAGGGTCGCGTTGATAGTATCTCGCCAGCTTCCGGCGCACAGTTTGCCCTCTTACCACCGGATAACGCCACAGGTAACTTTACGAAAATTGTGCAACGTGTTCCTGTGAAAATTGTTTTCGACAAAGAAAGCATCAAAGGTTATGAATCGCGGATTACACCGGGAATGTCAGCAGAAATCAGTGTAAAAGTCAAGTAGGACGAGGTGATAGGGTACAAGGAAAAATTTGTTCCTAAAACCTCTTCCAAAAGCAGTGGTATTCCTTTCCACCTGTAGAGAGGGGTTAGGTGTAGTGTCAAATGATATCTATGAAAGGATATTTAATTTGTATAAAGTAACCCTTGAATGAACGCACAAGCAACTAGAAAGAGTCCACTGTTACCGGCATTCAGGTCAAGAAACTACCGTTTGTTTTTTGCTGGACAAGGCATTTCCCTTATTGGCTCGTGGATGACGCAACTTGCCACGATTTGGCTAGTTTATCACTTAACCAACAACCCATTTATGTTGGGGGTTGTTGGATTTACCAGTCAAATTCCTAGCTTTTTTCTAACTCCCTTAGGTGGGGTATTTGTGGATCGTTTTTCCCGTCATCGTATTCTTATTGGCACGCAAATACTAGCGATGATTCAGTCGCTGGCGCTAGCAGTGCTGACTTTTACAGGCATGATTCAAATTTGGCACATTATCGCCTTGAGTTTACTGCAAGGATTTATTAATGCCTTTGATGCACCAGCAAGACAAGCATTTGTAACAGAGTTAGTGGAACGCAGAGACGATGTAGCAAATGTCATAGCCATCAACTCAACAATGTTTAATGGCGCGCGCTTGATTGGACCTGCAATTGCTGGTTTACTCATTGCCAGAGTCGGCGCAGCTTACTGTTTTTTAATTGATGGTTTAAGCTACATTGCTGTGATTATCGCTTTGTTAGCGATGAAATTTAAGCCTTGGAAAACTACAGTTACTGGCGGCAATCCTTTGCAAAATTTTAAAGAAGGGTTTGTGTATGCCTTTGGTTTTCCACCAATTCGAGCAATATTATTATTAACAGCTTTCTTCAGCTTTTTCGGAATGCAATACACCGTTATCGTTCCGATTTTTGCAGAGGAAATCCTCAAAGGTAGCGCAGAAACTCTAGGTTTTTTGATGGCTGCGTCGGGAGTCGGAGCATTAGCAAGTGGTATTCATTTAGCTACGCGAAAAACAGTTATGGGACTTGGTAAAGTGATTGTTTTGGGTCTAGCAATTGCAGGAATTGCTTTGATTGCCTTTTCCTTGTCGCGCTTGCTTCCACTTTCTTTACTAGCAATGTTGTTTGTTGGTTTAGGAGTAATTCTCGTAATTGCCGGTAGTAACACAGTTTTACAAACCATTATTGAAGAGGAAAAGCGTGGACGGGTCCTGAGCTTATACACAATGTCATTTTTGGGAATGATACCCTTTGGTAATTTAGCTGCAGGTGCATTAGCCCATCAAATTGGTGCTCCTTACACTTTAATTATTGATGGTATTGCTTGTATTTTCGGGTCTATCTATTTTGCCAAACAGTTGCCTGAGTTAAGAAAAATGGTACTCGCAATTTATGAGCAAAAGGGTATATTAGCAACTGCGAAACCTTAAAAAACTCACTTAAGAATTACTAACAAGGTTCAGTTAGGGTAGAAAATAGAAATATATCTCTCATTCAATACCTGGAGTACTGCTGTGGCTGAAACAAATGCAGTTGACAACCAAGGAAATCAAGGTTCTATACAATCTTCCTCGAATCAACAAATACCGCTCAGAACTTGGATTGGCGTTCTTGCGAGTATGCTAGGCGCATTTATGGCGGTACTGGATATTCAAATTACCAACTCTTCGCTACAAGATATTCAGGCAAGTTTGGGGGCAACTTTAGAGGAAGGTTCTTGGATTTCTACTGCTTATTTGGTGGCGGAAATTGTGGTCATTCCTTTAACCGGATGGTTGTCACGGGTGTTTTCCCTAAGACGGTATTTGTTAGTTAACACCGCCTTATTTATCTTTTTCTCTGTATGCTGCGCTTGGTCATGGGATCTCAATTCTATGATTGTTTTCCGCGCCTTACAAGGCTTCACCGGAGGGGTTTTAATCCCTACCGCCATGACGGTTGTACTGACCACTTTACCACCATCCAAGCAAGCAATTGGGTTAGCTGCGTTTGCGATTACAGCCGTTTTTGCACCTTCAATTGGTCCGACATTCGGAGGTTGGTTAACAGAAAACTTCAGCTGGCACTACAGCTTTTACATAAATGTAGTTCCAGGAGTGTTGATGCTTGCTGGGGTTTGGTATGGAATTAAGCAAGAAAGACCCCAATTACAATTGTTAAAACAAGGCGACTGGTGGGGAATTATTTCAATGGCAATTGGGTTAGCTTCCCTGCAAGTTGTTTTAGAAGAAGGTAGCCGCAAAGATTGGTTTGGTTCAGCGTTAATTGTACGCTTGAGTATATTGGCGGTGATTTTCCTAACAATCTTTTTCTGGATTGAATTAACTCGCAAGCAGCCATTTATTAATTTGCGATTGGTGCGATATCGTAACTTTGGTTTAGCAAGTATTATCAATGTTTCTTTGGGAGTGGGATTGTATGGTTCAATTTATATTTTGCCGCTGTATCTAGCTCAAATTCAAGGATATAATGCTCTGCAAATTGGTCAAGTGCTGATCTGGGCGGGAATTCCGCAACTGTTTATTATTCCCTTTATTCCAAAAGCGATGCAACGTATTGATGTGCGGTTGATGGTTGCTGTGGGTGTGGCTTTATTTGCAGTAAGTGCATTCATGAATTCCAAGATGACTTATCAAACGGGATATGACCAATTAATTTGGTCGCAACTTGTTCGCGCAATGGGACAACCATTGATTATGGTACCCCTAACCTCTATCGCCACTTCTGGTTTGAGTCCGAAAGAAGCAGGTTCAGCAAGCGGTTTATTTAATATGATGCGTAATATGGGCGGTTCTATGGGAATTGCAGCATTAGCGACTCTACTAACTAATAGAGAGCAATTTCATTCCAATAGATTAGGTGAATCAGTATCTTTATATAACCCAGCTACTCAAGAGAGAATTAACCAAATGACTCAATATTTTGTCAGTCGTGGTTCTGATTTGAGTACAGCACAAGACCAAGCCATAAAAGCTATTGACAACATAGTGCGTCGTGAAGCTTTCGTTAACGCTTTTAACGATTGTTTCTACTTTATCGCAATTGCTTTGTTACTTAGCGGTCTTGCTGTTTTATTCATCAAAAAAGTTAAGGTAACGGGTGGTGCTGTTGCTCATTAAATCTACTGTACTTCGCTGGATATAACCTTCAAAAAGGGTGAGAGCAAGATAAAAAAGCCTACGAATTATTTCACAAAATTTATACCATTTCTGTATGATAGCTTGCCCGTAAAGTGCCATAGTTGCGGCACGAACTTATCAGGAACGAACCGCTAAAAATCTTTATTTTATAACTCTAATTTGATAAAAAGTTTCTCGGTTCCAGAGAATTTAAATATTACGGTTATTATTTGTTATCTACTTACCTCCATACTTCTTGAGGATGAATGCAACTTCTCTCAAAGGCAAGATGCATAATCTGAAAAATTGCATCATGATTTGAGTCAAAGAATTAACTTGTGCTCCTGTGCTGTTGTCAAAAAACGCTTAGCAGGATTCTTTCTGGCTGACGAGAAATCACAGAAAACCTGTCACGGTTATTGCAGCAGTACGTAGCAAAAGCAGGGTGATGAGGAAACACAATGAACACGACGACAAACCTAGAGCGTAAAAAAGCATCGCTTCCGGTGGCAGTATTTCTCTCAGCGTTGCTCACACTACCAGTGCTTAGTGGTTGCGGTGGAGGTTCTCGAACTGCTGCGCCGCTACCGCCTGTTGACGATACTGCTGGTAGAAATGTGGGTTATCCACAATCTCCAAACCAACCCCAACAGACTAAGAGGGGATTGACAACAGGGCAGAAAGTGGCGATAACTTTGGTGGGAGCAGCTGCGCTTTACTACTTGTACAACCAGCGAAAGAACGCTAGAGGAAACGGAGCGCAGGGTAAGTACTACCTTTCTAAGAATGGGCGTGTATACTACCGCGATGATCAAGGTCGTCCTCATTGGGTAACACCTCCATCCGAAGGAATTCGAGTTCCAGAGTCACAAGCGCAGCAGTATCGGGATTTCAAAGGCTACAATGGGCGTACGACAGGTCGCGATTTGACTGACATCGCTCCACAGGAAGCGCCGACATACTAAAAATCACATCTAGTGTTGCACTAAAGACCCCAAAAGGATAGAAGCCAAAAGGATAGAAGCCATAATTAACCACAAATATCAAAAGGAGATAAGTCATGGTAGACGACTTTATTCGCAAGGCGAAGGATTTTTTGGGTGGTGGGTCAAACGAAGATGACCGCGAAGTACGTCCAGCAAGTGAAGACCCATACGGCGACCCCGCTGACCAGGATTACTACAGTAACGCCATCCCCGCCAGCCAAGACCCCTACGGCGACCCTGCAGACCAAAATTACTACGGTAACGCCATCCCCGCCAGCCAAGACCCCTACGGCGACCCTGCCAATGACTACGGGCAGTTTGGCAATGTTCGCCCAGCAAGTGAAGACCCCTACGGCGATCCAGCAGATGAGGATTACCGTTAACGCACAAAAAACAAATTTCTGCTTATGACAGTAAAGTCCAATACTGACT
>NZ_QMEB01000021.1 GCF_012912135.1 Brasilonema bromeliae SPC951
ACTATTAATTAAGTGTATGTTTGGAAAAATATAGTGTTATCAGCAGTAAGACTTTTCCATAAATCCTTTATTCTATGCATCTATGTTGATTCAACTCTTAAAAACTAGGATTTTGGGTATTAGACAACTTTTATACTCAAATTTCCGACAACGGAAAAGCCGTTCCTTGTCTGTGCTATTTGCCGTGGGGTTGGGCTTAAGCCTAGTTGTGTCTGCCTGTTCTTCCAATGCCACTAAACCAGAAGCAGTCAATTCACCTACTAGCAAGCAAAATGTGACTGGCAGTATTACAGTTAATATTGGCTTTCAAAAGGCGGCAACTATCCTCAATGCCCTAAAGAGCAAAAGCAGCCTAGACCAAGCAATAGCAGCTTCTGGTGGAACTGTAAAATGGACTGAATTCCCTGCAGGTCTACCCATGCTGGAAGCCATGAACGCGGGTAGTGTTGACTTTGGTTACACAGGTGAATCACCGCCCATCTTTGCCCAAGCCGCAGGTAATCCTTTAGTTTACGTCGCCTACGATCCTTGGGGACCGAAGGCAGAAGCGATTATAGTACAGAAAAATTCACCAATAAAAAGTGTGGCTGAACTTAAAGGCAAAAAAGTTGCCTTTGCCAAAGGTTCAAATACCAACTATCTCGTTGTCAAAGCCTTAGAATCTGCCGGATTAAAGTACAGTGACATCAAGCCAGCCTTTCTCACACCAGCAGATGCTCGTGCTGCCTTTGAAGGTGGTAACGTTGATGCCTGGGCAATTTGGGACCCCTATCTAGCAGCAGCCCAAGAAGCAACAGGGGCTAGAACCATAACAGATGCAACAAATTTAGCACCAAATCGCGGTTATTACCTTGCCCGCAAATCATTTGTGGAAGAACATCCTGATGTTTTGAAAACAATTTTGGATGAAGTCAGTAAAGTAGACAAATGGGCAGCAAGTAATCCAGCAGAAGTTGCGAAGTTTTTAGAACCACAATTAGGCATCAAAGCAGCGGCGCTGGAAGTTGCAGAAAAACGGCGAAAGTATGGTGTTTTACCCTTGACAGAAGAAGTCATTGCTAAACAACAAGAAGTTGCTGATACTTTCCAAAAAATCAAGCTGCTTCCCAAGCAAATCCAGGTAAAGGAAATCGTTTGGAAAGGCAATAAGTAAAGGATGAAAAATCGTTTTTAATTTCATACTGTTTTGTATTGGGACTTTCAAACGCTATGGTGACGAATGCGACTACCCAGTGGATAAAAACTGATGTGCTGGTTATTGGTGGCGGGACAGCAGGGACAATGGCTGCTATTAAAGCCAAGCAAGCAAATCCTGATGCTGAGGTGCTGATTTTAGAAAAGGCTAACATTCGTCGGAGTGGGGCGATCGCAATGGGTATGGATGGCGTTAATACTGCTGTCATTCCCGGTCATTCCACCCCAGAAAAATACGTTCGTGAAGTCACTCTTGCCAACGATGGTATTCTCAATCAAAAAGCCGTTTATCAAACAGGCAAATTAGGCTACGAAGTCATCCAAGAACTAGAAAGCTGGAGTGTGAAATTTCAGAAAGATGCTCAAGGTAACTACGACTTAAAACAAGTGCATCGTGTTGGGAAATATGTTCTGCCCATGCCAGAAGGCAAAGACCTCAAGCCAATTCTGACCCGACAAGTCAAACGCCACAAAGTCAAAGTCACCAATCGCGTCATGGCAACCCGCGTTTTAGTAGGAGAAAAACGTGCTATTGGTGCTGTAGGATTTGATGTTAGAAACGGTGATTTTATTGTCATTCAAGCCAAAGCAGTCATCCTATGTACAGGAGCATGTGGACGTTTAGGATTACCTGCTTCTGGTTATCTCTACGGCACTTATGAAAATCCTACTAATGCCGGAGATGGCTACTCAATGGCTTATCATGCTGGTGCAGAACTCAGCAACATTGAGTGCTTTCAAATCAATCCTTTAATTAAAGATTATAACGGTCCTGCTTGCGCCTATGTAGCTGGACCTTTCGGTGCTCATACTGCTAACGCCGAAGGAAATCGCTTCATCAGTTGCGACTATTGGAGTGGACAAATGATGCTGGAAATCTGGAAAGAATTAAACTCCGGCAAGGGACCTGTTCAACTCAAAATGACCCACCTTGATGAAGATACGATTTCTGAAATTGAATCCATACTTTGGTCAAATGAACGACCAAGCCGCGAACGCTTTCATCAAGGTAGAGGCGAAGACTATCGCACCCACGGCGTTGAAATGAACATATCAGAAATTGGCTTGTGTAGCGGACATAGTGCTTCTGGCGTTTGGGTGAATGAAAAAGCTGAAACAACTGTCCCAGGTTTGTATGCCGCTGGAGACATGGCAAGCGTTCCTCATAATTATATGATTGGGGCATTTGTCTTCGGTCGTCTAGCAGGAACTCATGCCATTGAGTATATCCAGGATTTAGATCATGTCGAGCCAGAGAAAGATTTTTTAGAACAAGAAAAATTGCGAATTTATACACCTTTAACTCGACCAAATGGTATTCCTCACACCCAGGTGGAATATAAATTACGGCGCTTAGTTAATGATTATCTGCAACCACCGAAAGCGGGAAACAAAATAGAGATTGGCTTGAGAAATTTTGTCTACTATCAAGAAACATTAGATTTAATGGGTGCTCGCGATCCCCATGAATTGATGCGCTGTATGGAAGTTCATTTTATTCGCGACTGTGCAGAAATGGCAGCCAGAGCATCATTATATCGTCAAGAAAGTCGCTGGGGTCTTTATCATTACCGATTAGATTATCCAGAAAAGAACGATGATGAGTGGTTTTGTCATGTCAATTTAAAGAAAGATGAATCAGGGGAAATGGTGCTGTTCAAGCGTCCAGTTGAACCTTATATTGTGGAGGTTGATTCAGCAAAAGATGTTTATGATGTCGCTGTGAGGTAGGATATTCAAAATGAATCCGAAGCAAGTCTTACAGAAAGTGAGACAATTCTCACACACATTCTAAATCAAGACTCTTTATGCCATAGCTTTCATATCAGACCAAGAAGGCTTGCTGCTGGTAGAGAATCATTTATTAAGAGATTGCTTGAAGAGTTAAGTCATCTAAATTTCAACATTCTACCAATGCCTATCTACAATTCAATTGGTCAACAATACTCCAAAACCCGTGTCCCTGATCCTCGCATTATTAATACATTAATTGACCTACTCAATTTACCCAAAGGTAGCATTATCGCTGATATTGGAGCGGGGACTGGTAGTTACAGTCTAGCGCTTGCTAACCAAGGATTTTCTGTGAATGCTATTGAACCTTCTGCGGTGATGCAAAAACAAGCAGTAGAACATCCACAAGTTAACTGGTTCACTGGCTATGCAGAAGATTTACCTTTAGCAGATAATTCTGTTGATGCAGTCATCAGTATCCTCACAATTCATCATTTTTCTAACTTAGAAAAATCATTTCAAGAAATGCATCGAGTAGTCAGGAACGGAGCAATAGTTTTGCTGACATTTGATATCAGATTAGCTCAGAAGATATGGCTTTATGATTACTTTCCATTTTTGTGGCAAGATGCTCTACGATTTTTACCACTTAACGAACTTGCTAACCTAATTCAAGCTAGTACCGGAAGACATATTGAAACTATACCTTTTTTGTTGCCTCCTGATTTGTCTGATTTATTTGCAGCTTCGGCTTGGAAGCGTCCTAAGTTATATCTTCAACAAGAAGTACGTGCTGGAATATCATCTTTCGCTTTAGCAGATCCGAATTTAGTCAAGCAAGGAGTGAAATTACTCGCAGCAGATTTAAGTAGTGGGGAATGGGATGCAAAGTATGCTGATATTGAGAATTTAACAGAAATTGATGTGGGTTATCGTTTTATCCGTGCTACGCTTGATAACTAAAAGACGAGATAGTAAAAGAGAGTTATATACTATGGCTTTAATAAATCAAAGAATTGATGTCCCTGTTATCGTCGATGAATCAAAATGTTTAGAAAAATGCAACGCTTGTATTGAAGTTTGTCCACTCGATGTACTCGCAAAAAACCCAGAAACAGGAAAAGCCTACATGAAATATGACGAGTGCTGGTTCTGTCTACCTTGCGAAAAAGAATGTCCAACCAATGCCATTACTGTACAGATTCCATTCTTATTGCGCTAATTTATTTGTAAAAATTATTACTCTGTGCTCTGTGCGTCTCTGCGGTTTTAAAAAATGTATAATAACACTCATAATAACTCCAATGATTGGATCGAAATGCTGCGATCGCCAGAAGTTGATGACCGCTTAGTTGCTGTCAAAGCTTTACAACATCTTGGTGAAGAAGAAGCAATAGAACCCCTAATTTATGCTCTACAAGATGAAAACTTGAATGTTCAAAAAATAGCCATCTCTGCTCTTTGGGAAATTGCGAACCCTGTTGCTGTACCAGCTTTACTAAAATACCTTGGTTCATCAAATGCAGAAATTCGTACGGAAGCATTATCAGCTTTAAATGACTTAGTTTCACCTACAGATTTATCATTGTTGCTAGATAGTCTCAGTCATAACAATATCTACCTACAATTGAATATCCTAATTCTTCTCCGCAAAATTCATGATATTCAGTCTTTACCATATATTATACAATTTTTTAATTCAGAAAATGCAGATTTAAGAGAAGCCGCAATCACAACACTCCGCTATCTCAATCAAGTTGAAAAATGTCCCCAAGCTTTAGCGTTAATATCTGATTATAATGTGACTGTGCGCCGCGCTACTGCTTTAACTTTAGGGTATTTACAAGACGCAGAAGTTATTTCAATACTTACTCACGCACTCACAAGTGACAGCGATTGGCAAGTTCGTCGCAATGCAGCAAAATCTCTTGCTATTCATGAAAATGACCAAGCAATTTCAGCATTAGAAATCGCTTTAGGTGATGAGCATTGGCAAGTACGGAAATCAGCAGCACAGACTTTACAAAAAATACCACATATAAAAGTTCTGCCAGTGTTAATTCAAGCATTAACAGATGAATATGCAGATGTACGAAAAGAAGTTGCGATCGCTCTTGGTAATTTAGGTCATCCTGATGCGATAAATCCACTCCAGCAATCATTGGATGACCTAGATAAAGAAGTTGCTATCCAATCACTCAGAGCAATTAAAAAAATTCAAGAATCGATAAAATCATCGACTCATGACTGATGAACACCTCAATTCCTTGACAGCATCTCGTCAACAGGAAGTGATTCGCTACCTGAAAACTGTCATTGAACCAATCCTTAAAAATAATGTTGTTAGCTTGGGGATGGTGCGGAATTTATGCATAGTTGATGACTATGTTTACCTGCGCCTTTATATTGGAGCACATCAGCAGGATTTCTTCAAAGAAATTCAATATGTTCTATCAAATTTAAGTTGGTGCAAGAAGACTTATATTCAAATTTGTACAATTCCCGGAGTCAAAGTAACCCTTGCTATTTCTAGTGGCAAAGGTGGTGTAGGTAAATCGACAACAGCCGTGAATATAGCCGCAGCTTTAAAATTACAAGGTGCAAAAGTTGGTTTGCTAGATGCTGATGTCTACGGTCCTAATATTCCACAAATGTTGGGTTTAGGACAAGCTGATATTCAAGTTATTCATACTCCCACCGGTGAGAAATTTTTACCCCTAGAAATCCAGGGAATTAAACTCATGTCAGTGGGTTTACTCGCAGAACCAAATCGTCCTTTAGCATGGCGAGGACCAGTATTACACAAGATTATCACTCAATTTCTGCAAGATGTAGAATGGGGCGAATTGGATTATTTATTGATTGATTTGCCGCCAGGAACAGGGGATGCTCAAATTACAATTGTACAAGAAAGCCCAATTTGTGGAGTTATTTTGGTGACGACTCCCCAACAGGTTGCTATTTCCGATGTGCGCCGTAACATACATATGTTTCGCCAAGTGGGTGTTCCTGTTCTTGGCATTGTGGAAAATATGAGTTATTTAATCTGTAGTGATTGTGGCTTACGCACACCAATTTTTGGTAGTGGTGGTGGTGAACAACTTGCAGCAGAATTGCAAGCACCTTTACTGGGACAGATTCCCATAGATCCCCGTATCTGTAGCGGTGGTGATACAGGACATCCCATTGCAGTAACCAACTCCACCTCTGCTGCAGGTGAGGTTTTTGTGCAAATTGCGACTGCACTGTTAGGGACTTTTTGCCTGATGCAGTCGATTTAATAACACTATATAGAGGATATAAATGTGACTCCGGTAAGAAAGCAGAAAATTTCAGATAAAGCAAACCAGTTCACAGAGTCAGTCATTCGAGAAATGACTAGAGTTGCCTTACAATATAGTGCGGTGAATCTGGCGCAAGGATTTCCTGATTTTCCTTGTCCGCCTGAGTTAAAACGGGCAGCTTGTGAGGCAATTGAGGAAGACGTGAATCAGTATGCTATCACATGGGGAGATAAAGCTTTCCGTCAGGCGATCGCCCAAAAAGTCCATTGGTATTTAGGCTTGAATATTGATCCTGAACGACAAATCACCGTCACCTGTGGTTCAACAGAAGCAATGGCTGCAGTGATGCTAGCAACTCTGAATCCGGGTGATGAAGTGATAGTGTTTGAGCCATATTACGAAAACTATGGTCCCGATGCAATTTTAGCCAGTGCAACTCCTCGCTATGTGTCGCTGCATCCACCTGAGTGGACATTTGATGAAGCACAACTGCGCGACTGCTTTAATGAACGTACAAAAGCCATTATCATTAACACGCCCCATAACCCAACTGGCAAAGTCTTTACTCGTGAAGAACTAACCCTCATTGCTGAACTTTGTCAGAAGTGGGATGTATTAGCATTCACAGATGAAATCTACGAACACATTCTTTATGACAGAACACAGCATATTGCAATGGCGACTTTGCCAGGAATGTCTGAGAGAACTGTCACTATCAATGGTCTTTCCAAAACCTACAGTGTGACTGGTTGGCGAGTCGGCTATATTCTAGCAAATCCAGAATTAACAGCAGCAATTCGCAAAGTTCATGATTTTCTTACCGTTGGCGCACCAGCACCCTTGCAAAGGGCTGGAGTCGCGGCGATGCAACTTAGAGTTAGCTACTACGAAGAATTGGCAAAGCTTTACCACCAAAAGCGAGACGATATTCTGCGGATTTTGGATGCAGTGGGAATTCCCTATTTTATTCCAAAAGGAGCTTACTACGTGTTTGCTGATATCTCGTCTTTTGGTTACAAAAATGATGTGGAATTTACTAGATTCTTAATTCAAGAGATAGGTGTTGCCGTAGTTCCCGGTTCCAGCTTTTTCTCGCAATCAGAGGCGGGTAAAAATTTTATCAGATTCTGCTTTAGTAAGAAACCAGAGACTTTGGCAAAGGCAGGGGAACGTTTACTGAAATTGCAATCAACTCTACAAGCTGCACCTACTTAGAAGCTAGGTTGGCTTGATAACGATTGCCCGCTAAAAAGCCTCGCGCTAAAGGACTCAAGGGAATAATCCCAATCGCCTCAGCGCGAGATAATAACACTATCTCTCGCTCTTGTTCCCGATAAACTAGGTTGTAGTAATTTTGCATGGAAACAAAGCGACTCTAAATAGATTCACGCAGATTTCAGCCTCTGGCAAAGTGCTTTTATCAAACATGTAGATTGGATAACTGGCTTAGTAAATAAGTCCAACTGGCAATGAGACAAGCAGCATCGTCACTTGCCACTGCTTTTTAGTATAGATAGCATAAGTGTTAGTGCTGATGCAATTATCATTACTTTAGTATTAAATAGCACTATAATAACCAAAGTCGTATAACAATAGCTAATACTCTTACCAATCAACAGCAGGTTGCACACTTCGCGAAACCCGACGCCAATCGCCTCGACGGAACGCGCTTGTTGCATGCACATTCGAGGGCTTTGCGGTGAGACAGCGAGTTAACTTGTGCAAACTAGCTTGAAAAAGGCAGAGGGCAAGCTATCCAGAACGAAAGAAAAACCATTATTCTTTTTTCTTTCCTTCTGGTGACGAATTCGTCATGTCGGCTACTTAATCGAAAGAAAATTTATGTTTCCATGAAAAAGCAAAAAAATCTATTCAGCCACCTTACAGCAATAGAAAGAATTCACCTATCAGTACCTGCACAGTTTTTGTTAGATAAGAATCTACTTCAAGATAAAGTCAACAACAAAAACAACATTGTCCTAGATTTTGGCTGCGGCTTGGGCAATGATGTTAAATTATTGCGAAAAAAAGGATTTGATGTCACAGGTTACGATCCTTATTATTTCCCGCAATACCCTAATGAAAAATTTGACACAATAATTTGCTTTTATGTTTTAAACGTTTTATTTCCTGAAGAACAAGGGGATGTTCTCATGAGAATATCGAACCTATTGAAGCCTGGAGGAAAAGCGTATTATGCAGTTAGAAGGGATCTAAAAAGAGAAGGCTTTCGAGAACATTATATCCACAAAAAACCTACATATCAGTGCATTGTCAAACTTCCTTTTCAATCTATCTACTTAGATGAGAATTGCGAAATTTACGAGTATATGCATTATAACTTACGAACAAACGCATCTAATAATTGTAATTGTATATTTTGTCAACCTCATAAAAATTTAACTATCCTAACCGAATCAGCTACTGCCTATGCTATGTATGATGGTTATCCTGTGAATAAAGGTCATGTTTTGGTTGTTCCAAAACGTCACGTGAGTAATTATTTTGACCTACCGTTTAAAGAGCAATCTGCTTGTTGGTTTATGGTTAACAGAGTCCAAGAAATTCTCGGCAAAGAATTTCAACCCGATGGTTTCAATGTGGGAATGAACATCAATCGAGATGCAGGTCAAAATATGATGCACGCCAGTATCCATATTATCCCTCGTTACAAAGGTGATACTGTTGGTGCTAAAGGTGGGATAAGATATGTGATTCCTAAAAGAAAATAGTTTGTAATTTATCGGTTAATATAAGCAGAACCGCAAGAATATTATCAATAGATAACTTGAAAAAATAAGTGGTCACCAGAAGGTAGCGCCAGGGTTTGCCAGCGCTGCCTTCGTGTTACCCAAAGGCTGGTAACTGACTCTCAAAGTTGGGCTAGCAGATTTTTTAGTCCTTTAATAAAGCGGCATTTCAAGCACTGCAATCTTTAGTCGAGCATTAAGTTAAGACTTTAGTTGCACTAAATATACAAGCTATTGACACAATGGGGTCATACCTGTGTCATATCCACTTGGTACTTTAAAAGTAGCCAACACTAAGGTTTTTGTCAAGAATACTGAGTTCTAGCTTCAGAATTTCTCTGAGAAACTTTAGTCAATAATACTGTTACTTAGTTGCACATTATGTTCCCTTTTTTCTTTGCTGTCTTTTTGGTAAGCTTACTAACTTTATTTGGTGGAGCTGCAATAGCTTACCTGTTCCCAGAGAATAATTCTCAAAATTAAGGGATACTCCACAAATCATTCAAAATCGCGTAGCGTTGCGTCAGCGTTGCGACGCAATCTCAAAATTCAAAAATTGAAAAATTTAGAACAGAACTACTCTACTTATGTTATCAAGCAAATAAACATTTAAAAACTGTCTTTTTGGGTACTTTAGCTTAGGCACGATTGACCCATAGTCCAAGTCCTTGTGTAGCAGAAATTTCTCTTTCCCTGCGTTGTATTGATAACGCAGGGTTTCTTTTTTATTGGGATATGTAGTACTATTATCAAGAATTATTCAACTTTTTCATCATTCAGTCTTAGTATAAAGAAAATGCATAACTGCTGATGTCCATAAAAAAATAACTGAAATTATACTTGAATTGATTCTATCTCACTGTAAATATCTTGAGATTTCAAACTGTTACTCTACTTCTGAAGTGGTAGAAATTAGCTTAGTATAAGCTTCGTTAAAGTTAACTTATGATGTATGAATTTTATTTTTTAAAATTTTAATATATACACTATATAAAAGGTGGAATAGTTTATGATTAATCAGTAAATTTTCTAACCTCTGGAGACACAAGGGTAAGATAGTTAAAACATTTCCGTAAAATTTCTATTATCTTCAATTTTTTATTAATTAGGTGTATGTACTGATTGGGAAAATTTTACGGTTCGATTAACATTTAGCTAAATTATAGAAGAATTTTATGTATGTGCTTCACCAACAGACAGCCGTTTTACAAACCTCTAGTTTGTACCGTTTAAGTTGTGTCATAAATGAATCTAAGTTATGTTTTCTGAATCTTTGATAACTAAAGGAGTTGCTACAGTGAATAAGGTGCACTTGGCTTTTCTGATTAACTACCTACTGATGACTGGCTATTTTTTCATTAATTGGTTAAGATTTTGTCGAAGTCATCCTAGTTATTCGCCAGAAGAAAAATTTTTGTCTAATGTGATACTTTTCATCACTACTGTTTTATGGCCCATCATTGTTCCTATGTCTTTTCTAAAAATATTGACGACACGGAAAGTAGAGTTTAATACTGTAATTCCTCTTATCGTCGCAGTCTTTGCGTTCAGTGTTGCACTTTATATGGGTTAGCTACTTTTATGGCATTGAACTGTGCTTTTGCGTGTCATAATTGTTATCAATAAAGCAAACTGCCATTTTGCATCTACCACTACATCTCAAAAAAATGCAGTTTGCATATAATGCTTGCTATTCACTTAATAATGATAAGAACTATCGAGGTATTTTCTAGTAAACTATGGTTTGATTGCTAGCTTAAACTGATAACAACTATACTGAAATTTATCAGATATCTAGTACGGGTTGGCATAAGTGAGCCTAACATCTGGAGTTTAGACTATGAGCAGGCGATCGCCCCCCAGTCACACTGGATGTAGTGAGTGTAAAAAAATCAAAGCTAGCGCTTACCACAACATCTCTGTTGGACTTTTAAGGCTGCGGTAGTAACTGAAGTTACAGAGATAAAAAATAGGGATGAGCATCTTGCTCATCCCGCACATAAGTTATTTTAAAGTAAAAGGCTTATTGCGTTTGAGTAGGAAAGGCACCCGGACGCACAGCTAAGTTGAGATTTTGCCCGTTGCGATGCAATTCCATACGTACATCTCCTCCAACTCGGCTATTTTCTACTGCATTTTGAACAGAGTTTGCGTCTGTCACTGCTTTACCGTTAAGTTTTTGGATGACATCACCAGCACGTATCCCTGCTTTAGCTGCTGGTGAATTGGGCATAACTTTAACAACTAAAACGCCATAATCTTGATCAACACTCAAACCGCTATTGGGGTCGGAGTTGATGTTTTGTTTCAACTCAGGCGTTAATCCTACCATCTGAATTCCTAAATAAGGATGTTGTACTTTACCTGTTGCTATCAGTTGATTGGAAATTCGTTGCGCTGTTTTGATAGGAATTGCAAAGCCCAATCCTTGTGCTCCTTGGATTATGGCTGTGTTCATCCCTATGACTTGTCCTTGGGCATTAATTAGAGGTCCGCCAGAGTTACCGGGGTTAATTGCTGCGTCTGTTTGAAGATATTCTACTCGCTTGTCGGGAGCACCAATCTGATTGCTAGTGCGACCGGTTGCACTGATGATTCCAGTAGTAACGGTGTTACCCAAACCAAGGGGATTACCAATGGCGATCGCCCAGTCTCCAGGTTGTAGCTGATCTGAGTTACCCAATGTCACTGTTGGTAGGTTATCTGCTTGAATTTTAACAACAGCCACATCTGTCAATTCATCTCTCCCCATTACTTTACCTTGATAAGTGCGCCCATCCTTGAGCGTCACTTTCACGGTATCCGCACCATTCACGACGTGAGCATTCGTAAGAATGCGACCATCAGCACTCATGATAAAACCTGAACCAGTACCCCGTTCTACCCGCTGTTGTGAATCTGGTAGTGCAGATCCAAAGAATTGACGGAAAAACGGATCCCTAAATTGCTCTGGTAACTGGGTTTTGACTGTTCGGGAAGCATCAATCCGTACAACCGCAGGTCCTACCCTTTGCACAACCTTCGTAACAAAGCTAGTAGGCTCTCCACCAGATGGTATTGGCACACCAGCATTTACCGGACTCACAGCAAGATTAGATGCGTTTTGAGTTACCTGTTGGGAGTGAGAAGCCAAGTAGCCACCCGCAAACGTCATCCCAGAGCCGAGTAACACTAGCGATAAATGAAAAGCTGTTTTTCTCCAAGGAGCAGTATTATGGTTTAAAGACTCGTGATTGTCATCACTCGGTTTTTTATACATTTTGTTTCTGTAAGATTTTCTAGATACCATTCCCAATCTAAAAAGACTTTGTGACGATGCTGTTACAGAGATATGACGGACTTGTGAAAAGTCTTACTGCATAAGTTCTATGTCTATTGAAGTTGTGTTTGTGTTCCTCAGCGAGAGCCTTTGGTGGAAAAACCCTTGAATAAAAAGTAGAAGCAACAGTAAAACATTCAAAGGAAAAATCAGCAAACAGGCACAATAGAATTGGTGCCAACACTTGAGACAACACTGAAATTATATCTATTGCAGTTAGGTTTGTGTTGCTCGGCAAGAGCCTTTCCTCAGATCTTGCATCTCCCCCTGAGTACGCCTTGAACTAAAGTTCAAGGCTGCATAGTCGAAGTCCGTTAAATCGGAGAGGGGTTGGGGGTGAGGTCAAACGAGTGATTTGTATGTTATTGAATCGATAATCATAAATAAAAAGTCGAACCAATAGTAAGACACTCAAAGGAAAACTCAGCCAACAGTCATAATAGAATTGGTGGCAACAGTCGAGACAACGCAGAAATTTGTGGAAACGTAGGTAGGCAAAGATGGGGAAGCTAGCATTGCTGATAGGGGTGAGTGAGTATCAACCCGGATTAAATCCGTTACCGTGTGCGGTGAAAGATGTTGAAGCAATGCGACGAGTACTGACACACCCAGAAATAGGAAATTTTGCTGATGATGATATCAAAGTCCTGAAAAATCCCCAAGGTCAGGAAATCCAATATGCTATTGAGAATCTGTTTGCCGATCGCCAGAAAGAAGACTTGTTATTATTTTACTTTTCTGGTCACGGGATTAAAGATGAGTCCGGCAGGCTTTACCTCTCAACTTCTACCACTCGTAAACAGAACAACAGGTTGTTCAAGGCTTCAGCAGTAGCAGCGAGTGTTCTGCACGAAAATATGAATGAGAGCCGTTCCCAAAGACAGGTGATTATCTTAGACTGTTGCTTTAGCGGGGCGATCGCCCAAGGACTAACAGTTAAAGATGATGGTACTGTAAATTTACAGGAACAGCTAGGCGGTAAAGGGCGGGCAATCCTCACCTCTTCCACATCTACCCAATACTCATTTGAACAAGAAGGTTCAGACCTTTCCATATACACCCGCTACTTGGTCGAAGGTATGGAAAAAGGTGCAGCAGATCGCGATGGCGATGGCTGGATTTCGATTGATGAACTGCACGAGTATGCTAGCGACAAGGTAAAAGAAGCAGCACCAGCCATGACTCCCAAGTTTTACCCAATTGAGGAAGGTCATAAAATTTTGCTGGCAAAATCACCAAAGGATGATCCTAAGGTGAAATATCGTAAGGAAGTAGAAACTCGTGCTAAGCAAGGTCACGAGTTTTCTGTTTTTGCTCGTAGAATTTTAGACGGAAAGCGGGATGAGTGGGGATTAACTCCGCAAGAAGCAGCTGCAATTGAAGAAGAAGTTTTGCAACCTTATCGGGAGTATGAACGTAAGCGCCATGAATATGAGCAAGCATTGATTCAGGCAATTGATCAAGAATATCCCTTTAGCAAAACAACCCAAAAAGATTTAAAAGAATATCAGCAGTATCTGGGACTGCGGGATGAAGATATCGCCTCAATTGAACAACGGATCATTACTCCGAAACAAGCAGAATATCAGCGCAACCTACAACAAGCACAGAGGTTACAGCAAGAGCAAGAAAGAACTCAGCAACAAAAGCAGCAAGCAGAATTACGAGAACTACCTGAAACTCAATCATCACCAGTTTCTCAGCCAAAATCTCCCTCTGTTATTCAAACTAATATTCAAACTGATATTCAAACTCAGCGCTTTGAGTTCGAGTATGCCACAATCATCGTCAAATCAAAATTTTTAGGTATAGAAAAAACCTGGGAAATCAACCGTCATCGGGGTCGAGCAGAATTTTTCATACAAAACTTGGGCAATGATGCGTTGCTGGAAATGGTGGCGATTCCTGGCGGTCAGTTTTTAATGGGTTCTCCAGAGAATGAGCCAGAACGCCTTGCTAATGAAAGTCCACAGCACACCGTCACCATTCAACCCTTCCATATGGGTAAGTTTCCTGTAACACAAGCTCAATGGCAAGCGGTTGCCGCTCTTCCTAAGGTCAAAATAGATTTAAATCCAGATCCATCCTCCTTTAAAGGAGCTAATCGACCTGTTGAGAAGGTATCATGGGACAATGCAATTGAATTTTGCGCTCGCTTAGCTAACAAAACTGGAAAGCCCTATCGTTTGCCCAGTGAAGCAGAATGGGAATATGCTTGTCGCGCGGGAACAACTACTCCCTTTCACTTTGGCGAAACTATTACCACAGATTTAGCAAACTACAACGGCAACTATATTTATGCTTCTGGACCAAAGGGTGAATATCGTGGGCAAACAACAGAGGTAGGAAAATTTCCATCAAATGCTTTTGGTTTGTATGATATGCATGGTAATATATGGGAGTGGTGCCAAGATGCTTGGTATGAGAGCTACGAAGGAGCGCCTGCAGATGGTACCGCTTGGATGAGTGAAAATGATAAGAATTCTCGACGCCTGCTGCGTGGGAGTTCGTGGTACGGCGATCCGTGGCGCTGTCGTTCAGGTAGTCGCAGCAGGAACGCGCGTGTCAATAGGGTTGACGACGTGGGTTTTCGGGTTGTGGTTGCGCGGTTCAGGACTTCTTAGCCCTTTACACTCTTAGCCTTTTTGCACTTTACGATTTATTCTTTTCTCTTCACTTTTGCGCGCGAAGCGCGAGCAATTTTTTTTAGATTTTTGGATGAGTTTAAATCTATCACTTTAATCATACAAAAAACTTACCGTTTAATCAAGAGGTCTGTCTTAAATATATGTTAACTTTAACAATGGGGTAGGCAATTCCGACTGCTGCGGGGCGGTTCGTGGAACAACAATCCGAGGAACTGCCGCTCGGCGAACCGCAACAGGAACGCGCGTGACAACACGAACAACAACGCGGGTTTTCGGGTTGTGGTTGCGCGGCTCAGCGCTCTTCTGTGTCAGAACTGGTGGATGGGAATTCATCGGGCGTACCAAAGAAGAGTCCAGACCTAGTCCAGTGAGGTTGATAACAACTTCCGAAAATCAAACTGAGCCGGATAGCTTGGTAGATTGCAAGATCGAACAGTTGTCCGGCTTATCATATTAAAAGCAAAAGCGCTTCCTATTCCTCACTCAACTCAAAATTCACCCGCTCATAAATATCACGAAAGCTAATTTGAAAATCTATAGAATGTAGGGCTAAAACGGCATCTTCCCCTTCATGCTCTTTAAAAGTCCATTCTCCTTCTGCTTTTTTCACATATTGTTCTACAGAGAAACTATACTGGTCAATCATAATATATTCTTGAAACTGAGGAATTGAACGGTAATATTTAAACTTGTCTGTTTTGTCATAATTTTTAGTGGAATTTGATAAAACTTCAACAATTAACATTGGATTAGTAATAGTCGTCGTATTCGTTCCTTCGTATATCGGTTCACCTTTAACGACCATCACATCAGGATAAGTGTAGAGACGGTAACGAGGTATCCATACCTTTACATCAATAATATATATTTCATAAGCTTGTCCTTGTACTGTTAAAGGAAATTTTCTACAAAAATTTAGCGCGATTTTATTATGGTTGGTTGTTCCCCCTGGCATTGGGATAATTTCTCCATCTCTATATTCACTTCTATATTCGGCTTGCTCTTCTAATTCCAGATATTCTTCTGGGGTGTAATGGCGCTTTTGTGTTTGTAATATCATATCCAGTCTCTCAATGCATAATAGCTATAGTGTTTTAACAGAAAGAACAGAGGCGTCAGTCGCCAGAATTCAGTATGAATTCTATGCGATCTCGGATGACTTAGATCTTGCACCATAATTTTAGTCCGCCAAGAAATAAATTTCTTGGCTTAAAGCCCAAGTCCGTTAAAACGGACTCTTGTTAGTCTTTTAGTCCGTTTTAACGGACTTAAGCTATTAGCCTGGAACTTAAGTTCCAGGCGTACTCCGGTTAGGTGCAAGATGTGAGATGAGTAAGTTTTAATCCCGCTATCGAAAGTGATTCTGACTCCTGACTCCTGACTCAGGAATTGCTGAATTCTTTTTTAAATCTTACTCAACAAACTTCGGTCTTGCCTTTTGAGTAGACTGTATGTGTTGTTCTAAAGCTACCCAATCTTCCTGCTCAACGAAATGAATCAATTCATCTAGATTGTGACGATATTGCTGGAGTGAATTAAGCAAGCAGGCGCGATTGTACCGCGCCATCATCAGCCCTAACTCTGGATTACCGCCACCAACACGACTTGTATCTCTAAAGCCAGAACTAGCAAACTTCTGGGCTAATTCCAGCACATTCGTGTCGGTTTCACTCATACAAGCAGCAATCAACGAGGAACTAACCATCACGGGCAAATGCGAAATCCAACTCACTGCTCGGTCGTGCTCTTCTGGAGAACAATGGTAGAGAGTCGCTCCAAGTTCATGTACAATTTTTTCTACGATTGTGATTGCATGTGGTGGTGTTGTTTGTGTTGGTGTCAGGACATAAGGTTTTTTTTCAAATAAATTGGGGATAGCTGCTTCTATACCACTATCGGTTCTTCCCGCCATTGGGTGTCCACCGATAAAATTGTCCCAGAGGGGAGCTATTGCTTGAACTATCGGTGTTTTAACTGAACCGACATCAGTGACAATTGTATGAGAAGCCAGATGAGGGATGAGCTGCTCTAATGTGGGAACAATCAACCCTATGGGTGTACAGATAAAGACTACGTCTGCTTTTGTGAGCAGCCTCATGTCAACTGACGCCTCATCTGTGCTACCTAGGGCTATTGCTCGCTGACAGGTTGATTCTCGACGGCTAACGCCTAAAACATGATGTCCTTGCGATCGCAAATCTAAACCTAAGCAGCCACCTATCAGTCCAAGTCCTAAAATACCAATATTCATCTATCTGTCATTTTGAGATTCTATATCATGTATATTTTGCACCTTGCTGCTCAAAGACTAGGAATCTGGAACTATGAAGCGGATTTTCCCATATGGGTGCTTTTTACCAGCAAGGATTACATTATATAAGTCATTACTCAGCGGTTAGTCATCAACAGCTAACAATATTCTAAAGGAGGAAGAAACATGCGTGATACCTTTAATAAAATGATCGGTAAGACCCGCTATGTGGTCTCTCGTATCATGCTACATTTAAGTGGATCTGAGGTAGCACCTATTTTGGGAGTTTTAAATCGTGCTGCCAGAGAAGCCATAGATACCGATGGTGACATAGAAATTTTGGGAGAAGGATTGGTAGAAATCTGCCAAACCTTACTGCAATACGATGAATATTGGCTTTCTGCGGCTAATGAAGGCGACGTATTTTGGAGCGAAGGGGAGGCGGGAGACTATGTGAATGAATTATTTACAGACTCCGCTCAACGTTACCTCAGTGAACCAGATTTTGGTTCTGACTCGGGATACGATCAACCTTTATCTATTCCTGTAACGCGCAATGTCGTTGTCATGATTACAATCGCTTGTGAAGGAGAAGTCCCAGATTTAGAGACTGACTTGGCTAATATTACAGCACTCAAGGAAGGCTTTAAAGCTTTAATAAACTTACACTACAAACATAAATTACGGGCAATTCAGGTGCATTTTTCACCAGCTCGATTGGGTGACGAACTCACCAACGACCAACTCTTGCAATATTACCCGGAATTAATTCCTTTGTAATTGGTTGGGTTGTCCGTACCAACCATCATAGTAAAAAATTGTTAAGCTCGGAGATAGGATGATAGTCAAATGTTCATGACAATCGTGCGTAAATTCACAGCTGTTTTTTTAGCCTTGAGTTTGTGTGTAACAACTGTCGCCTGCGGTGGCGGGGGGTCAGATAAAACCACACCTCAAGCAAGCAATACCACTCAAACGACGACAGCAACCACCAAACTGAATGATGGTCAGTATCCTGTACAACAAGCTAGCTACAACGATGCTGACGGGGAGTACACGTTGCTTTTACTCAACGCTACGCCCCCAAGTTTTAAAAGCCAAAATTTACAAATGGCGCGGCTGACGGATGATGAAATTAAGCAAGGAAAGAAAAGTTACCTAAAGGTAGAGAATGGGCAGTCAGCTTTGTATCTAACAGAAGACTTCAAAATTGATTACGTCCACAACGTTACCGAGACGAAAACGAATCCCCAAACCGGACAACAAGAAACAGTAGTCGTTCGTCAACAAAATAGCTTCTGGGCACCTTTTGCCGGATCTGTTGCTGGTTCTTTAGCCGGACAGGCTATTGGTAGTATGTTGTTTAGACCCCAACATTATGTCCCGCCTGTATACCAGCCTGGTGGAGTGCTGACTGGCTACGGTGGTTATGGTAGTAGCTATGGCGATGCGGTTAGTAGTTACCGCAGCCGCTATAATGCAGCCCCAGCAGTAGAGAGAAACCGCACTGCTTTCCGTAGCACAGGAACGATTAGAAGGTCATATCCTGGTGATTCTTCAACTCTACGACGGACTACCCCAAATACGGGCAGTCGCGCGACTGGTTCCGGCTTTGGTGGAAGTACCCTAAGACCTTCTGGTAACTCTAATGTCAGACGCAGTCCTAGCGGTAGTGGTTTTGGTAGTGGTGGTCGTTCGCGAGTCCCCCGTTCAAGTGGTTTTGGTAGAAGGCGGTAGAGAAGTCCGCACTTGTATCATGTCTGGATAAACACTTATAAAAAACGAGGAACCTCACCCCGCCCTTCGGGCACCCCTCTCCTTAATAAGGAGAGGGGATGGGGGTGAGGTCTTTTTATTGTTGTAAGTAATTAGGCGAACTTGATATTACCCACAATCATTGACTTTTTGCATCTTTTATGCTAAGGCAACAACTGGCTGCTGCCAACGCCCAACTGCCTTACCAATCACCGCAAGTTCCTGCATCAAGCGGTCGAAAAGTTCTGGTGTGAGAGATTGCGGTCCATCAGATAAGGCTTTTGCTGGGTTGGGATGAACTTCAATCATTAAAGAGTCACATCCAGAGGCGATCGCCCCTAAACACATTGAAGGGACATAGGTAGCCCAGCCCGTACCATGACTAGGGTCAACCATAATTGGTAGGTGAGTTAGCTTGCGTAAAACTGGCACAGCTGACAAATCCAAGGTATTGCGGGTGTACTGGCGGTCAAAAGTGCGAATACCGCGCTCACACAAAATCACATTTGGATTTCCGGCTGCCAAAATATATTCCGCCGCCATCAACCAATCTTCAATAGTTGCAGCCATTCCTCGCTTGAGAAGAACTGGTTTTGACTGTGCGCCTACTTTTTTCAACAGCGAGAAGTTCTGCATATTCCTTGCCCCGACCTGGACAACATCTGCGACTTCTGCGACTTTCTCCAAGTCTCCACTGTCCATGACTTCTGTAATAATGCCCAGTCCAGTTTCTTCCCGCGCCTTTACCAACAATTCCAAAGCACTCTCGCCGTGTCCTTGGAAGGCGTAAGGCGAGGTTCGGGGTTTGTATGCGCCACCACGTAAAAAGTGTGCCCCGGCTGCTTTAACTCGCCGCGCCGTCTCTACAATCATTTGTTCATTTTCTACTGAACACGGACCCGCAACAATAACCACAGGGTGATGTTCGCCAAAAGGAACTGGTCCATTAGGAGTGTTAACGACGACTTCAGAAGATTCTCCATGTCGAAATTGACGGCTAGCCCGTTTGAAAGGCTGTTCTACTCGCAGCACCTGCTCAATCCAAGGGCTAACTTCTTGAATTTGCAGGGGATCTAAGACAGCGGTCTCACCAACCAGACCAATCACTACCTTATGCTTACCAACAATTTTTTCTGCTGTCAGTCCCCAAGTGCCTAGTTCCTCGCTCAGACGGTCTATTTCCGCCTCAGGGGAACCAATTTTCATGACTATAATCATGCTAAAGTTCCTGCTTAGTTGAGTCCTAGCTGAGAATATTTTCCTAGATGAATCAGTGGTTTAAAATTATAAAGCGTGAGCAACCAAAATCCACTTTTCAATATAGCGCTCAACAGTCGCGTCATTGAAGATATTGTGTCTCAAAAAATTCATAAATTTGGAATTTGTAATGTTGAAGTTACAAAATTTAAACTTCAACATTATTTTTTTGACATTTACCCAACATCACAGTGATTTGCTCACTGAGTACTGCTTATCAAACGTTTTTTTGGCGAGTTTCACGCCAAGCTGCTATCATTCGTTCCCCATTGGTCGTGAACTCATTCCAGCCTAGCCAACCCCCAACTCTGTGTTCATCCCAAGAGGCAGAGAGAACACCATAAGTTATTCCCAATACCCCCAAACCAAAAAATCCCATGTTCACCAGTAATACGGCGATGGGAGCGAGTTTAATTCCAGCATAAGTCAACAGAAAGTAACTGGCAATCAGGGTGCTGATTCCCAAAGCTGTTGGTATTCCACAAAAAAGAGCCACTCGGCGAATCATCCGTTGGCTAACAACTTGGGGTATCGCCATCTCTTCTTTGGTAAAAGGTGGCTTCTTCTCGTCCTTTTTCCCAGATTCCTGCTTAGTTTCTGGTTGTTTGCCTTTTCCTTTTGCTGGTTTTTGGCGCTTTTTGTTTGGTTCAAAAGGCAACTGACTGCGTTCAGATTCAGCAGACATAAGCACTAGTCTCTATCCACGAATGCCGAGACGACCAATCAAAGCTTGATAACGTTCTCGGCTTTCTTCCAGAATATAAGATAAAAGACGCTTACGTTGACCAATAAGCTTCAACAATCCTCGACGTGAAGAATGGTCTTTCTTGTTTGCCTGGAGATGTTCGCTAAGACGGTTAATGCGCGCTGTGAGCATAGCGACTTGAACATCAGCAGAACCAGTGTCGGTTTCGTGAACTTGGTACTGTGTCAGTATTTCTTGTTTGCGCTGTTGCGTTAAAGCCATGAGACCAATCAACTTCTAAATGTATGCAGCAGTTTCCCATAATATCATAGCCATCCGGGAGCATCCCAACTTTCCCAAAAGACTTGGCGATGAGAAATCGCGAACAGGCGAAGTCTACTTAGGTGGACTAAATCTAGCCTGCCTCAGGCATCCTCTTTTGAGTGTGCAGTTTAGCAAGATGAGGATTTTTACGTTTTTCCTACTGCCGGACAAGAATTTTCGCTTGGAATGATTCTATATCAATTCTAATGCCGTCTTCCCCAGCTTCCACATCATAATTACCAGTCCACTCATGCCATGTCCCCGCACAGGGGAAGCGAGGAACATGATATCTACTAAGGTTTTTGTCTGAAAAATTTGCTATGACCACAACGCGAGAATCTTCTTTCTGACCGCGAACATATGCTAGTACTTTTTCGTCTAGATTCTCATGGAAAAATTCAATGTGATCACTTTGCAAAGCAGAATTTTTTTTGCGTAGGGCAATAAGTTTTTTATAATATTCAAATAAATCGCGATTCTCGTCTCTCTCTAATAAAGGCCATGCAATCTTTTTCGGCTGAGTGACAGTTTCACTTTTGCGTTTGTGTTCTCCAAATTCTTCCCCCATCCACAGCATAGGTATACCCATTGCTGTTAGCAATAGCGCTGCTGCTAACTTGGCTCGTCTAAATGCATCTTCGTCAAAGATACCGCGATCGCCCAACTCTCTAAAAATATGTTCACGGTCATGAGTCGCTAAGTAATTGACTACGTTTATACTAGTTTTATAACCCTGTTTTCTTGGATCGAAAACCTCCTTGAGCTTTTGGGGTTCAAACATTTCACCGCAAATATGCGGAATCACAAAATAGCGAAAACTTTCATGCCAACAAGCATCTAGCGGTCCCTCTGGAGTCGTCACTTTACTGGTATCAGGAATATTCTCAGCAATGTTGTAAAATGGCTTAGGGGCAGTGTTTTTTTTCGCTTGTTTAGCTACCCAATCTAGAAATTCGTAGTTCGCTAATTGACGCACCGCATCGAAGCGAATTCCATCAATGTGATACTCCTGAACCCAAAACCGTACGACATCACCAACATATTTCCATGCAGGCTTAACGTCTAACTTCTCGTCGTAATTGTCATAGTTAAACTCCGGACCCCAATAATTACCTGGATCTTCCGGATAATGCATATATTCGTAATACCAATAATTCCTGTCTATCAGCATTAACGGACATTCTTCATCAGTGTGGTTGTAGATTCCATCAAGAAAAACGCGAATACCCCTTGCATGACACTCGTCTACAAACCGCTTTAAATCTTCTGTTGAGCCGTAGCTAGATTCTGTAGCGAAGTAGTGACGTACTTTGTATCCCCAATTATAATCACCAGGGTACTCATTAACTGGCATTAATTCAATCGCGTTAATTCCTAATTCATGAAGGTAATCTAACTTTTCAATGGCATCTATATATTTTCCACGTTTCTCAGGGTCAACTTCACCACCCGTAAAATCGGCAACGTGCATTTCGTATATAACTAATTCACAATTTTCTGGTAACGGTGCATCGTCGTGTTGCCAAACATAAGTATCAACAATCTTTTTTCCATTTTTAATTCTGACGACACCGACTTTTAGCTTTTCATCGACCTCTGTCGCATAAGGATCAATAACATCTATCCATTGCTCTGGTTCAAATTGTGGACTCTTCGTTTGTATACGGAATTTATATTGATAGATATCATCCTCTAATTCTATTTGAGTACGAAAATAGCCATCTTCTCCTTTTTCCATTGGTATTTCTTGCCATTGCGAAAAAGAGCCAATTAAGGCGGCTTTTTGATTTCGAGGAGCAAATAAATTAAATACTGTTAATGTTGCCATTCCTACTAGTTAATAATCAGAATCAAGTCAAATCAATAAGACAGAAATATATTGTCATTTCCAGAAAAATTAATCTTCTCTCTTGAGTCACCTTTTTTAAAGAGTCAATAATTTTTCTCTAATATACGTCAGGAATTTGTTGTACTTTATGCAACCACTAATAAACGTTAGTTTTTTGGTCATTTGATGGGGACAAAGGAGAAAAAAGTGGGAACAAACATTTTCTAATTCCCACTTCTTTTCAATACATCTGTGAAAATATAAGTATTTTTTAACCAGCAGGTGCAGGGACAGTTGTTACAGTACGACTATCTAGGATAGGCTTGCGGGTTTTCAGGTCAAATTTGTATCCATGTGGTAAGATATGAAGCTTTGCTCCGCAAACTGCTAAAGGTTCATCCTTCAAAATCTCGTCAACGTTGCTGTGCACAACCTCTGAATCATCAACAACTGTCACACAACCTTGCCCAACGACTTCAAACTGGTCATCGGTTACTACCATAGCGGTGTTTTCATCAATACCAAATCCCAAGACAACAGGTTGCTGTGCTAAAGCTGCAACTAAGCGTCCCAAGCGTCCGCGCTGTGAGAAATGTTGGTCTATCACCACTCCTGGGAGAAAAGCTAAACCAGGACCTAAGTCTACAATTTCCATTCGAGGGTTTGTCTCGGAGTCGCCTTCCACAATCATCACATCTGGCATGACAGCGGCTCCTGCGCTTGTACCTCCTACAACTATACCTTCAGAGAAGCGCTGATGAATAGCTGCGTCCAGTTCAGTATCCTTGAGAACACTCGTGATCCGGCCTTGGTCTCCTCCAGTAAAAAATATACCTGTAGCTTTACTTACCGCTTCTAACGCTGTAGATGAAGACGCATCCTCACGGCTTTCAGTGTCAAGTATACGAACATCCTCAGCACCCAGCCGTTCAAAAACTCTAATATAATTCTGTCCTACTTCTCTTGGCAGTTCTGTCGCGGCTGTCATGATCACGATTCTGGCTTTTGTACCCCCAGCGTAGCGAACAAACTCCCGAAGAATTTGGCAATCTCCCTCCTTATCTTCCGCCCCCCCAATAATGACTAATTGTCGCTTAATCTCACTAGCTACCATAGAGCCTCCTGATAGAAGTTATTTATTTCTATAAAACATGATGATTTGAGTGGTAAAAACTACCATTTGGTAGAGAAAGATACAAAAATTTAATGCAGACTATAATAAAGAAAGTAAACAAGCAAATGTTAATATGTAAAAAAGAGTAGAATTAGAGTAAAAATGACGACTGATTTTTTTATCAGCTTTAAGTAAATAAATAAAGTCAAAAGTCAGAAACATTTGGCTGTTCTGACTTTTGAACCGTAAAAAGCTTGTATTAACTTTTGTATAAATTTTAAATGCAACTTTTCTAACTCATCCCACGGCGCGTGAAAACATTAAGACCGTTCATTTATGCCTAACGGTGAGTCCAGCGCTGCGGGAGGGGAGCCAGTGCGGTCTTGGGGTCTCACGCCACTCCCTTCAAGTCGGGAAACCCGCAAGGGTTGGGCAAACCCTCGACAAGGATGGACAACCCTTGTATTTTTGCGGCGTATCCTTTCAACTAGTTTGATTCAAATTTTTTGGTAGTGCCCTTCGGGTTCACCAGTCGCCTCAACGGGGGGGAACCCCCGCACGGCGCTGGATTCACCGCAAAAATACATCCAGATCTCGGGTTTTACGAGTAGACATTGTTGTCGGGTTGTCCATCCAAGGCTCATGAAAAATGAAGCGGCGGGGTGGCTCCCCAAGTAGAGCATCTGGCGTTCGCGTTCGCGCAGCGTGTCGCTTTGCGACTCAGCGTCTCCGTTCGCGCAGCGTGCCCGTTCGGCCTCAAGCCGTGGCGTTAGCCATAGGGCATAGAAGATACCCGGAGGGCACGCACTCGCGTTCAGAAAAAGCCGTGGAATGAAGACCATTTTTAGTTGACTTTAGTCTAACGTGATGTTTTCTTTTTGCAAGTTACGTATAAGTTCTCTCAGTACATCAGTTTGCGTTCTGCCTAGTTTTTCGCAGTAATTACGCAAGATTTCTTTCTCTCCATCATTCACTCGAAATGTAATAAAATTTGTTGGTTTTCCCATAGCACTGACATCAATATGTGGCACCCTAGAAATATAGCACAGGTAGGTAGCATAACTGCGCTTCACTTGACAACACAAATTTGTGGAGTCCAGATATGACTGGCTAGGGTGCGACTCTTTGAGAGTGAATTTATACCTCTAGGTGAGAACGCCAAGGAACACCTTGGAAAGTTCCATAACTGGCTGTTTGAATGTTGGTGCAAACCCCCGCTATACCGCTTGCGGTTAGCGGCAGGAGGATGTCACAATCAAGATGGCTCTATAAATCAAAACACCTCCCGATTTCCATAAGTTCCGGAGGTTTATCTGACTGAGTGCCGCGCACTCTTGATGGTAAATTGTGGTGTTCTGTAGTTTAACGTTAAATACTCAATTCTTCAGAATGTTGATCAACCTGTGTTTCAAACAGTAACTCGCATAAAAAAGAACGTGCCTCTTCTAAAGCGAAATGCCTGGGTTTACCCTGAAATACAATTTGGTACTCATTAGTGTCTGGACCATCTCCATACCCAGAAATGAGCTTGTGGTGAAAAGCTTCCTCAGCAAGATGCTGAACCTCTTTTCTGAGAACAGCTTTTGCGTTACTCATACTTGCCGTCTCCTTAGCGCTTCTTAGTGGTTACTATTTATAAAATTAACTAGTGTCTAATTGCACCTTTCAAAGGTTATATATTTAGCTACTAGTCAATAGCAATGGTTTAATGTTGATGCACCTGTTATTTTAACTATTGAGTATTAATTTAGTATAACAGCTTAACTATATCTTTAGATAGCTGAATGTTCTTGGTAACACTGAGTACAATGTTTCAATAAACGTAGCTATTGATGCCAGTGTTAACCAGAAAGCACAGATGTAGCGTAGGCATTAGCCCTCGCTTCCCAAAGGGTACTAAACTTATAGACAGTAAATACGTCTGGGGAAACGCTAGTATTTGTTCAGATTCCAGGGTGTTTAGTCAGAGGTAAGAGTCAATGGTTCAAGATAAAATCACCGATACGGTTCGCGTTAATGCCAGAAGAACTGATGCATTCGACATCTTCAAGTTCAAGCATTACATAGGACCAAATCCTTACTTGGACGCAGGGGCATTAGTATTTGATTTTGCTGTCACTGAGTTTACAAGACCTCTGCCGATTGAGGATTATGTGTCAATTATTAGCGATCGCTACCCACACCTGCGCGACCAAACATTTGATTCCTATGCTCATCTGTTTGCCCGCACCGTGTCAGAGGTTGGAAAGCTGGATATGGGTTTGCACCTCGACCGTTGGAGTATCAAGCCATATGAAAATTATGCGACAATTAGCATACAATCGCTTCACGAGCGTACAACTAGAGGTGTACTTTACTTTGTATGGGATTGGTTTGAAGCCATAACTCAACACAAAGACATTACTTTTGAAGAGCAACTTTTATCCCTTCAAAGTAAGTTCCGGCAATCAGTCTACGGTGGTCCTACAGTTTACGCTTTACTGCGTACAGCTGACACAAAAGGTATTCCCACCTTCTATCTATGGGATGAAGGACTGACACAGTACGGATACGGCAAAAAACAGGTTCGCGGAATAGCAACGACATTTGACAGCGATAGCCATCTAGATTCCGACTTCACCACGCGCAAAGATGACTGCAAAGCGTTTCTAAAAACCTTAGGTTTTCCAGTGCCAAAGGGTGATATTGTGAATTCCGAAAAGCAGGCTCTTGCAGTAGCTAGAGACATTAACTACCCAGTAGCAGTCAAACCTGTGGCTGGTCACAAAGGGATTGGAGTCACCGCAGAAGTACGAGACGAGTATGAACTGAAATCTGCTTTTAGAAGGGCACTTCAAGCAATTCCAGAAAACGAGCCGACCCGAATTATTGTTGAAAAAAGCATTGTGGGGTCAGACTTCCGCTTGTTGTGTGTGAATGGCAGGTTTGTTGCTGCTATTGAACGTCGTCCTGCATGGGTTGTGGGTGATGGAAAATCAACCATTGAAGAGTTAATCCGAGACGAAAACCGAAAACCTGGGCGTTTGGACACACCCACCTCGCCGATGACGAAAATTCAGTGCGACGAAGCGATGGAACAGTATCTTGAACAACAGGGCTTGTCATTGGACAGCGTCATTGAGAAAGATCGCAACGTTTCTCTTCGCAAAGTTGCTAACCTCTCGGCTGGAGGTGTGAGCATTGATGCAACCCGCACTGTTCATCCTGACAATATCATTTTGGCACAAGATATTGCTCAACACTTCCGTCTCGTTTGCCTGGGGATTGATGTTATTGCTCCAAATCTTAGTGAATCTTGGAAGTCTAACGACTTTTCTATCCTAGAAATCAATGCTGCACCAGGAATTTTGATGCATCTTAACCCCTCTATAGGTGAAAGCGTTGATGTACCCTCACACATTCTCGAAACCTTTTATAAATTGGGTACAGATGCCAGAATACCAATCATCACGTTTAACCATATCTCGGTTCACGAAATTCAAGAAACAATTGACCATATTCTTTTGCAACACCCAGACTGGAAAATAGGCGCTGTCTGTCGTGATGGTGTTTTCATAAATCGTTCAGCAAAAATTTTGAGTGAAGATTACAACACCAATATCCTCTCTTTGTTGCGTAATCCTCAGCTTGATATCCTGATTGCTGAATACAAAGAAGACATTTTGGAAAAAGAAGGAATGTTTTACTACGGGAGTAACATGGTAGTCTTAAACAATCCTACCGAAACCGAGATGACGCTAGCGCGGGATGTTTTTGATGATTCAACTGTTGTGATTAAAAATGGAGATAACATTTCTATTAGACGCAAGGGTTTGATTGAAGAATATACTCTTGGTGTGGATGAACCATTTACACGGGTTTATTTGAAGGAGATTGGAACGGTTTTGTAAGGTAATTAGCGTTCAGAGACGTTGCATTGCAACGTCTCTACATTATTCAGTGTATAAACTACAAATTTGCAGGGTTAGAACAAGATAATGCCCGTCTAAAAGCGAAACTGCAAACAATCTTTTTCAAACCACACTCAATGTCAAGAGGTTGTAAGCTTCAGCTAGATTAAGTTTAAGATCTTTTGCAAAAATGTCAGATATTTCCTGGTTAAGGTTGAGTTTACATTACGGTTATATAGACGCACAAGGTGAAGTGTACAAACGTGTACTAGAAGAACTTGGAAAAGCTATTGAAAAATCTACATCTCTAGCTAATGAGTTAGAAACAAATCAAAAACTTCTACCACAAGAAAAAGACTCTATTATTGATGATGGGTGTTTACTTATTGAATATCTCCTTGGCACTGCTTTTGTGCTCTGTCAAGCATATATAGTAGATGTTGTTTCTACTGTTGAGAAAATTCATGTTAGAGCTAAACAATCTTTGGGTAGAGATTTAAAAACAATTCCAGTTTTTAACGAAAAATCAAAAATAAGCAGAAAAGATATTCTTCGATTTGGTCAAACTCTTCCATTTTCTTATGAAGGGGATAATTTTTCACCAATTCAACTCATTAATGCTTTCGCAAATTATTTCAAGCATCGCGATGAATGGGATGTCAATTGGGAAAAGCTAGAAGGTACACAAAAAGATACTGCCAAGGTGATTCAATCGGTAGGAGCTAAGTTTGGTTGTAGTGGTAATTTACGACAAGGTTCATCCGCTTTAGGAAATCCAGAATTTACCAATACACTAATCTTCTTTGAAAAACTACAACAATGGCATATCGATCTAGCAAGTGCGTATGATAAAGAGTTAAGTAGTTATGATACTGTATTCTGATGTTTTTGTGTTTCATTTATGAGAGAAAAAATAACTTGGTAATATGCAATTACTTCAAGAAGACCTCGCCTGTTTTTTCAATTTTCATCGCAATTTTATCCTCACCAAAATTGTTCCCTTCATCCAACTTGACCTCTAACAATCCGGGTGCTGTTTCTCCTTGAAGATGAACAGTAAGCAGTCCTTTATCCTGTCGCCGGAAGCTAATAGCTACGGCGACTGGTAAGTCTTTTAAGGTGACAGTTGATTTTCCGGAAAGGGTGCGTTGTTTGGTATGTCCAATGACTTCGTATGTCAGCACAGCGTTAGTTTGGTTAGTCAGCTTCACGCTTACCTTACTATTTACAGGTACAACCTTAGCACTTGGAGTTTGTAGTTTTTCTGGCATAGGTGGGATCACAGAATCATTAGAAGTCTTGGGCGTTTGTTGAGCTTGGGCGCTTTGTGCTAGAAAAATTGGGATTGGAATTGATGATAAACCAATTAGTAAGCTTCCACAAATTGCTCCTAGCCTCACAAAATTAATTTTGATAGAATGTTTAGACTTAGTCATATTTTTACTCTGCCATAGCTGCGCATAAGTTTTTATTTTTTCATTTTTTTCTAACTCTTTATCATAAAGAGTTTGAGGAAGAGGAATAAAAAGTTTTACCCCAGGAATGAGTATAATGACTTCTGGATTAGCATCATAAATTTGTTGCCATCGACTGCGAACGCCATAAAATTTTTCGGCTATTTTTGGTAGTGTATCTCCATCTTTTACGGTGTAAAACATAAGTGCCTTCTCGTGAATCAAACTATTGACGTATTTATGATTTGAGCTACTGCATCTGAACAGGAATTGCACCTGTTCGCACAGATAGGTCGATATTTCTTCCCTGACGACGCAATTGCAAGCGCCAATTCTCGCCAACGGAGCTATTTTCTACAGTTTGTTATTTAGTTAATTGTGACAGTAGGGGCTGTGTCATGGCGAGAAGCTTGAACAGGTCTGGTTTTGAGCCATAAACTTCCTCCGAGAATCAGAGCTACTACTCCAACAGCGCCAACAATTTTTTGCTGAATTTCCATAGTTCAACCTCCCATCCATTGAGTTTATTGTTATTTGCTTATGTTTTCATGTTAAATAGGCTTTCTAAGAAAACGATGAGAGAAACAGAAAATTTTGGTTGAGTAAAAGCGCAAATTTATCAATATTAACAAGATAAATTAAGAAAATGATGAGAGGATAAATTACAGCAGTTTGTGTTTAGATAAACTATCGCAATCCTAAATAATAGCTAAAGCCAGTCAGAAAGACAAAGCGATGCAGCCCCATTGTGTCCATGATTATTTCACTGATAAACACGTAGAGGCTACCGAAAATGAGCAGGATGATGACAATATAGTCTAAGTCTGTTCGTCTCATACTCACCCATCTCCTGCTCTTGCTGATTCTTTCTATATTTTATTTTTAATTCGGAGGGTCAAAGCGATTAACAAAGGCAGCCCAAGGAATCATTGGTAAACCCACGGCCAAACAGAACAACCATTGGTCAAAGCGTAGGGGTACTGTGAAGAAAAACTCATTAATTAAAGGTACATAAGAAAAGCAAAGCTGCAAAATTATTGCGCCAATAATACCAAAACCAATGGCTGGAATATCAACATTTTCTTGAATTGTACCGTCCATTTTGGCAATCAGATTAGGCACTAATTGACTAAGGCTCAACAGATAAAAGATTCTGCCTGCAATTAAAGAATTGATTGCCATAGTACGGGCTAGATTGATATCCCCCGTAGTTTGTCGAATGTATTCAAAAACTCCAAATATCACAATCCAGTTAAACAGAGAAATCGCCAAGATGCGTTTGATTCTACTACCCGAGAGCAATGATTCATTGGGACGACGGGGCGGTTGCTGCATGACATTTTGAGGTTTCGGCTCAAAGGCTAAGGGAACTGTCATGGTAATGGAATTAATTACATTCAGCCAAAGAATTTGCAATGATAATATCGGTAATTCTCTGCCTACCAGCGTGCTGAATAAAATTGTCATCGACTCTCCACCATTGACTGGGAGAATAAAGCACATAGCTTTAACGAGATTTTTGTAAACAGCACGCCCTTCCTCAACCGCAGCTTTAATTGAAGCAAAGTTGTCATCGGTGAGTAGCATATCAGCCGCTTCCTTTGCTACCTCGGTTCCCGCCATACCCATCGCAATGCCAATATCGGCTTGTTTCAAGGCGGGTGCATCGTTAACTCCATCCCCCGTCATGGCGACAATTTCGCCTTTTGATTGTAACGCTTCCACTAGACGCAGCTTTTGTTCTGGTGCGACGCGGGCGAATACAACCCCATCTTCTGCAACTTGGGCAAGTTCTTGGTAGTCCATTTGAGCAAGTTCAGCCCCGGAAAATGCCAGCACCGAACCATTTTTATTGATGCCCATACGAGTCGCGATCGCCTGCGCTGTGACAGCATGGTCGCCAGTAATCATTTTTACCTGAACACCCGCTTCTTGACAGGCTTTCACCGCTTTCATCGCACTTTCGCGTGGTGGGTCAATCATCCCTTGCAAGCCCAAGAAAATCAACCCAGTGTCAATATCTACATGGTCTACGGTAGTTTGTTCGTTTGGTACAAGCTTTTTTGCCAACGCCAACACCCGTAAGCCTTGACGTGCCATAATATTGACTTCCCGTTCGATAGAGGAGGTATTTAATGTCTCTTGGCAGTCGATTCGTTTGAGTTGTCCCTTGCTATTTAACATGAAAGTGCAGCGCTTGGCGATCGCCTCTACTGAACCCTTAACATAAATCGTCTTACCCGTTGGAGTTCCGTGCAGAGTCGCCATGTACTGAAACTCAGACTCAAAAGGAATCCCATCCAGTCTCGGCATTTGCTGTTCTAGAAGCGGCTTGATTAACCCCAATTTATGAGCAGAGGTGATTAACGCCCCCTCAGTCGGATCGCCAAAAACTACCCATTTACCGTTTTTGGTTTCCAAGTGAGAGTCATTGCATAACAGTCCAGCGCTGAGACATTCCTGCAAACCGATATCGCCACTCAAGTCGATTGGTTTGCCATCCTGTACAATTTCCCCTTCCGGAGAATAACCCACACCAGTGACTGCATACTGATGTCCCCCCGCATAGATGGCTTGCACTGTCATTTGATTTTCCGTCAAAGTGCCAGTTTTATCGGAACAAATGACAGTAGCACTGCCGAGAGTTTCTACTGCTGGCAACTTGCGGACAATTGCGTGGCGACGAGCCATGCGGGATACACCGATAGCTAGTGTCACAGTCACTACCGCTGGTAATCCTTCCGGAATCGAGCCGACAATTAATGCCACAGTAGCTTCTATAGCATCTCTCCAAGGTTTGGTTTGCAATCCCGCCATCAAAGTCAGAGTTGCAACCCCCAAAACCATGTACAGCCAATTTTTGCTGAACTTGTCGAATTTTCGGGTTAAGGGGGTAGAAAGGTCAACTTTATTTTCTAATAGCTGAGAAATTCGCCCTGTTTCGGTAGTATTACCCGTGCCTACTACTATACCTGTCGCCTGCCCAAAAGTAACGAAACCGCCTGCATAAGCCATATTTTTGCGTTCTGCTAACGGGATATCTGGCGGTAGGGGCGGCGTCTCTACACCCGCCTCTTTTTCAACAGCTACAGACTCACCAGTCAGGGCGGATTCATCTACTTGCAGATTCCGCACCTTAATCAGTCGTAAGTCAGCAGGTACTTTGTCACCAGAAGTTAACAGCACCACATCGCCAGGAACTAACTCTCGTGAGGGAATGCGTAACTTTTGGCCCTCGCGGATAACAGTTGCTTCTGTAGTGATGGATTTAGCTAGGGCTGCGATCGCCCCTTCTGCTTTCGATTCCTGAACATATCCAATAATCGCGTTAGTTGTAGTTACACCCCAAATCACAAAGGCGTTGACAAACTCACCTATAATTGCCTTGGTTGCACCCGCAATTAGCAAGATGTACAGTAGCGGCTGGTTATATTGCAAAAGAAATTTTAACCACCAGGGTTTTCCTTTCTTTCCGGTCAATTCATTGAAACCAAAACGCGCTATTCGCTCTTTGACTTGAATACTATTCAAGCCTTGTGCTTGGTCAGTTTCTAACAAGTCGATGGTTTCTTCTATATCGAGGGAATGCCAGCTTTGAGGCAACTTGTCTTGCATTGGGCGAACTGGTTTCACTTTAACTTTATGGGTAGATACAGACTTAGTCATGAGTAAATTCCGATTACAGGGATATAAATTAATTAGGAATCCAGTTTGCTAAGAGAGGAACATCTGTCAAATTCCAGCCTTGGTCAGTTTTAACAATTTCTTTTGTGTTGGCATCGATGTACACTTCTAAATCATTGTTTAGTTCAATTTCCCACACCAAATTATTATTTTCATGCTCTAAATTGACATCAATTGCTGCTGTACCTGGGTTAGCAGCAAGAACCGTTTCTATGGCTTCAACCATTGTGACCGCAGGTGCTGTGTTGTCAGGGGAAGCTTGAACAGGTCTAATTCTAAAAAACCAACTTCCTACAAGAATCAAAGCTACTACTCCACAAGCAGCTATAATGGTTTGCTTAATTCCCATAATTAAACCTCAGAATTGAAGTTTTGATGTTATTAGCTCATACCTTCATGTTAGAGAGACTTTTTAAGAATACGATGAGAGGAAAAAGAAAGTTTTGGTATGAGAAAAGCTTCAATCAATAGACATTACCAAATTAGATTAAGAAATAGATGAGAGTCTAGAAAATAAATTTTTATATAGCAATCCAATATGAATGCTGAGAATTGAAAGTGTGAGAAACCCGGTAACTTCTGCGAAACCGGGTTTCCCATTTTTCATGATTGATGCGCGGATTGCTATATGTAAGTAAAGAGAAATATATATAATAATTGTAGGTTTGCGTGAACGTTGCGACTGTCTACGCTAACCTACAATTTATAACTATTAAAACACTAGCATTAATACGCCAATCGCACTTACCCAAAACACAATAGAGAAAAAAAGACCCCACAAAAATCCTCTCACAGCATACGGATAGCAATCAATCATATATTGACTAGCTTGAGTTTCACATATCGTGTGTTCAGGTATCTGCTGCGATTGGGATATTTGCTGTAATGAAGTTGCATTCAGTCTCATTTCACTTACTGTCATGGTCTAACCCTATTTCAACTCGCTATAATTTCAAGTTACAAAACGAAATTAAGAAAATAATGAGAGTCAACAACCATTAGTCCATATCAGGACTTACGTAAAATCATGGAAAAACGTAGACGCCCAGCGGCTTCCCGCAGGGTACCGCAAAGGACGCAAAGGACACGTTAGCGCGCAGCGTGCGCCTGCGGCGCATAGGAATAGGAGTTTGGGAGAGTTTTTGCGTAAGTCCTACATATCATTAATTTTGATACGTTACATAATTTAATGAATTACCCTTTTTTCCTCTTCTCTTGGCGCACTTGGCGACGCCAGTCGCCTCAACGGGGGGAACCCCCGCACGGCGCTGGCTCGTCTTGGCGGTTCGTTTATTTAACCCCTCAAAATTAACGAAACAGTCCACTATGTTGGGCAATCGGTAGAGTCACAGTAAAAGTAGTTTCTTTATTAGGAATGCTGTCAGCAGTAATAGTACCGCCATGCAAGCGAGCAATTTCGTGAGCGATCGCCAACCCCAACCCAGCTCCACTTTTTCCTTGAAAACGGGCTGAGTCTGCCCGATAAAACCGCTCAAATAGGTGAGGTAGATGCTCTTTTGAAATACCATACCCTGTGTTAATTATCATCACCTGCACTACATTTGAGTGCAAATTTGACCGCACCCAAACAACACCTCCTTGTGGTGTGTATTTAACGGCGTTGTCTACCAGGTTCAAAAACAAACTGGTTAACTGGTCGGGATCGCCCTGCACCCACAAATCGGGGGTCAAGTTATTTAGCAGCTTAATCTGTTGCGATTCTGCAGCATGTTGCACTTGTTCCACAATCACTTCCAACAAGTTGCTTAAGTCCACAGGTAATGGCTCAAAAGGCAACTGTCCCCGGTCAATCCTTGCTAGTAACAGTAAACCATTGCTGAGGCGAATGAGTCGGTCTACCTCTTGTTCTAAATCCTGCAAGGTTTGCTCGTATTCATCTGGAGTGCGTTCCCGACTGCGGGTTACATCTATACGTCCCTTGATAACCGTCAGGGGAGTGCGTAATTCATGGGCTGCATCAGCCGTAAACCGTTGTTCCCGCTCAAAACCTGCTTGTAAACGTTCTAACATCTGGTCAAAGGTGGTCGCCAACTGTCCCACTTCATCTTTTGCCCCTTTGTAGTTTAGACGTTGCGCGAGGTCAATGGCGCTAATAGCTTGAGCAGTCTGGGTGATTTGACTGATGGGTTGCAATGCTCTTGATGAGAGAAATAAACCACCACAACCAGCAATAATAAGTATAAATGGCAACAAAAATAAAAGCTCTGCAGATAATTTATCGGATATTTCTTCTAATGCCTCAAGAGACTTTGCTATTTGCAACCAGCCGATAATCTGACCTTGACGGATTACTGGCTGGCTAATTAGTCGCCAGTCTGCCTTATTTCTTGCCACTCTTGTGTATCCACTGGCACTTGGTATCCAGAGAGGCACTTCTTGGTATTTGCCAAAGCCGTCCACTATTTTGCCTTGGGGAGTCATCAGGCGAACTGCAAATCCAGCCTCTATCAAACGTTGTACGGTATTTTGTCGGCTTGGCTTGTCCACAAAGGCAAGGGCGTTATTCTTATCGCTTAAATAAACCAAGGACTGAGAACCTGCTATTTGCAGAGCGGTATCCGCCTGGTTAATTATTTTACGCTCAAGTCGGAAATACAAGTAGCCCGTGAACCCGCCCAGAGTCAGCCCCAACAACAGGAGATACCAGGCAGTTAATTTTATACGTACAGGGATGTGATTGAGCCACTTCAAACTAATCATGATTCAGCATCTGCGGTGAGGCAATATCCTACACCACGCACTGTGTGCAGGAGGGGTTTGTCGAAACCGTGGTCTATCTTGCGTCGCAAGTAGCCAATATAAACATCAATAACGTTGGAATTTTCGTAAAAGTCAAAATTCCAGGTATGTTCGGTGATTTGATTGCGGCTAAGTACTTGGCGAGGGTGGCGCATAAGATACTGTAGCAGTGTAAATTCACGAGGGCTAAGGTTGATACTTTTTCCAGCGCGGCGTACTTCCCTAGTAGCAACGTCCATCTCCAAGTCTCCGACTCGCAGTATTGTGTCCTGTTGCATCGGAGGACGACGTAGTAAGGCACGCAGACGCGCCAATAGTTCGCTCAAAGCAAAGGGCTTAAACAAATAGTCATCAGCACCAGCATCTAGACCTCGAACCCGGTCTTCTACAGCATCACGGGCGGTTAGAAGCAGTACAGGGGTTTTAAGACCTTGCGATCGCAGTTTCCGCAAAACCTGTAGACCGTCCATTTGAGGCAACATTATATCCAATACGATAATGTCATACTCTGCTGAAGCAGCATAATCTAGTCCCTCCTGACCATCAGTAGCTATATCTGTTGCGTAACCTGCTTCTTTCAATCCCTGACTAATAAATTGAGCAATGCCAGGTTCATCCTCTACTAGTAAGACGCGCATAAGTCAAGCAATGCATAGATTTTGAAGCCACTCCGTTGCAAACGCAGCAGAGTGCGGTGAATCATCCCTATATACTTGTATTTTCCAATAATTCCTAATTAATGGCTACACTCGCTACAATCATGCCAAGCTGTGTAAATCTTCGTGCGCGATTCTGCTACCACAAGAATGAATATTGCTCAAATTGCCTTTACTTGGTCAAAAAAATACAGACTCTTTCCGGTAAATTATCTTTGCAATCAAGTATCAGTCAGGCGTGAGCTATGACCCACGCTCACGCTCAAATTCAAAGGAGGGAATAGACCGCTGCGCTAACAAAATTCGCTCGCTCGCTGCCTACGGCACGCTACTAACACATTCAAAAAAGAAAAAAAGGATACAAGCCCAGACCGCCACGCACCGAAGAGCGGCTTGCACTTTATTTATTTATGGAAAATATAAAGAAATTTTTTCCATCGAGTAGGCGCAAGGAAAAAGGCGTCCTTATTTCAGAGCCAACAACTTATGGTATGGGGTTCTTAATTTCTCACGTTCGCGAATGAGCGAATGAACGAATTGTTTTGACGACTCTACTTCATGCATCCGTAAAAAAGCGGGAAGTATGAAGCAACTGGGACAAGCGAAGCGTCAAAAATCTAAATCTACTGGTCTGGTTACAAAAACCCAGACCTCTACGTTAGCGCAGCGGCGCGAAGCGCAGTAGGTCTGGGTAGTTCATTTCGTCGAACTCACGTTATATCACCTTTAGCTAATAACTCATTTACTGCCAAACAAACACTTTAGCTTCGTATGGTCCAATATCAATCATGATACCATCGTCGCCAGCTTCCACATCATAATTGCCTGTCCACTCATGCCATGTACCAGGACTGGGGAAGTTAGGAATCTGATATCCAGCTAGGAAGTTTTCTGAGAAATTAGCCACAACCACAACACGAGAACCTTCATCGTTCCAACGGCTGTAAGCTAGCACTTTTGTCTCTGGATTTTCGTGGATGAAGTCAACATTTTCTGTGTAGAGAGCATGATTATTTTTACGCAGGTTTATTAACCCTTTGTAGTATTCAAACAAGCTACGATTCAAATCATTACCTAGCAATCCCCATTCAATTTTAGATGATTCTTGTGTTTTCGGCTTGTACTCACCAAATTCCTGACCCATCCAAATCATGGGTATACCCATAGCTGTCAGAAGGATAGCAGCGCCCAACTTAAGCCGCTTAAAAGCTTCTTCATCAAAGATATTGTTATTACCCAGTTCTACCATTAAACGATCATGGTCATGGTTAGTGAGGTAATTCACAACATTCGTCGCACCCATAAAGCCTTGGCGCTTTGCGTCAATCACATCTTTGAGGCGTTCTAAATCAAAGGTGTTACCACAGATATGATCCTTAATACAATGATAGAAACTATCATGCCAGCAGCCATCCATTGGTCCATCAACGTTGGTAATACTAGTCGTTTCCGGAATATGTTCGGCAATATTATAAAAAGGCTTCATGCTGGCAGTATCTTTGGCTTCTTGCACAATCCAATGCATGAAATCATAGTTAGCAATTTGCCGTGCTGCATCGTAGCGAATTCCATCAAGGTGATACTCACCAACCCAATAACGAACTGTATCACCAATAAATTTGCGAGCAGGATAAGTGTCTAAATTTTTGTCATAGTGTTCGTAATTAAATTCTGGTCCCCAGTTGTTATCGGGGTCGCGAGGCTCGTGATGATACCAATAATCGTGGTCGATTTGTGTTAATGGACTTGATGATTCTGAATGGTTATAAATACCATCCATAATCACACGAATTCCTCTTGCATGGCACTCATCAACAAGATTTTTTAATCCCGATGTCGGACCGTAACTTGATTCTGGGGCGAAGAAGTGACGTGGATTGTAACCCCAACTATAATCTCCTGGATATTCTTTAACTGGCATTAACTCAACCGCGTTAATTCCCAGTTCACTCAGGTAATCTAACTTCTCAACGACGTGCTTGTACTTTCCTCGCGCATAAGGATCATCTTCACCACCAGAAAAGTCACCAACGTGCAATTCATAAATGACTAATTCGTGGTCTGCGGGTAGGGGTTTATCGTCGTGTTGCCAAACGTAAGTATCAACAATACGTTCCCCATCTTTTATGTATACAACACCGTCATCCTTCCCACTCAATTCATCAATATCAGTTGCATAGGGATCTGTCACATCTACCCATTGATCTGGTTCAAAAAACCAAGATTTTGACTGCACGCGAAATTTATATTGATAAGCACCATCTTCTAATTCAACAGTTGTGCGAAAATAACCATCATCACCTTTTTCCATTGGGATTGGTTCCCAATCAGAAAAAGAACCAATTAAAGACGCAGCTTTGTTGTAGGGTGCAAATAAATTAAATTCAATTGGCTTTGCCATAGTAACTATATCAAGATATCACAAGGAAATGTGTTGACAAAATACAGAAAAATCATTATTTAGCTAATGACTATAATGATTAATGGCTCAAAGCGATTAACTTATAGTGATTAGCCAAGTGTTGAATGAATTCTGCCAGTGATGAGTATTTTCTAATTTCTAAACAAACTAGCCAATCATCCTCTAGAGATAATCAAATACTTTTTACGTCTATCTCAAGAAGTAATTTTTATAAAAAGTATATTTTGGGGGATTTATTAATTAACTATAAAATTTTAATGATTCATCTAAAATACTTAGAAAAAATAAGTCAAAAGCTTGTTAATCAAAAAAACATAAAAATTGTAAGTGAGGAATAAGTCACTCCTCATTTCTCACTTTTTGAGTCATAACTCGAAGTAAAATTTTCAGGCTTGCTCGTTGTTTTTATAACTAGCAACAGCCGCCCTGAGATTACCCTGGTATTGTGACAAGAGTTGTAAACCCTCCTCTTTTTCCAAACCAGTCCAATGCATTAATAGCGCCAATTTTACCCATTTACCACTACGTTCCAATAAAAAACCAGCGGCTTCTCGACTTAAACCTGTGAGGTCTTGTAAAATACGCATGGCGCGATCGCGTAACTTTTGATTCGTTACCGCCACATCCACCATACGATTGCCATAAACTTTACCCAACTTGACCATCACACCCGTAGACAGGATATTTAAGGCAAGTTTAGTAACTGTACCAGCTTTGAGACGAGTTGAACCAGCAAGTATCTCTGGTCCAGTTAACAGGCGAATATCAATATCAGCCTCACACTCCACTTGTTCAACAGGGACGCAAGCTATAAATATAGTAGTCGCCCCTCGCTGACGAGCAGCACTCATCGCGCCGTGGACGAAAGGTGTTGTTCCACCCGCTGTAATACCAACGACTACATCTAGTTGCGTGATTTGTCGTTGGGCGATCGCCGCCTCACCATCTTCAGCGCTGTCCTCCAAATCTTCGGAACTGCGTACGAGTGCACCCGCACCACCCGCAATAATTCCCTGTACCATCTCTGGAGGTGTACAAAAAGTAGGTGGACACTCTGCGGCGTCTAACACTCCTAACCGACCACTTGTCCCTGCTCCGATGTAAAAAAGACGTCCTCCATGACGCAAACACTCAGCAGTACGTTCAATCGCTTCAGCCAACTGAAGTTTAGCCGCAGCTACTGCAGCCACTGCCTTTGCATCTTCGCGATTAAATAACTCTACCAGTTCAAGAGAACTCAGCTGATCTAGGTCAAGACTATCAGGATTAACCTGCTCTGTCAAAAGATGACCGCGCCCCTGCAAATTCGTCGTCATTTGTTTTTTGTCCAAAGTGGAATTGGGAGACAATACTGTGAGCGGGTTTTCCGGAAGTACTGCCGTTCATTCGTTTTTTGTCTTTAGTCGTGTCTCATGAGACATGACTCATTACAATAATCCTTCCAGTTTGCGGCGAATGCTGTCTAGTTCCGAATCAGAAAGTTCCGGTTTTTCCTGCGACTCCTGGTTGCGAGGGAGAGTTTCCTCAGCAACATCCTCCTGGGATTCTAGTTTCCAGTCTGTTTCTTCAACGTTGATTTCTGGGGGAATTGCTAAAGCACTGTCATTTTGAACCAATTCCCAATCATAGTCCGCAGCTTGACAAAACTCTTTTACTTCCTCTGAATCAATCGCCTCTACAGTTGGTGATAGGAAATCTTGAGCTTCCAGCATGAGGGCAAAGCGTGTCGCGTCGTCTTCTGACTCGAACATCAGAACTTTATTGCGCTCGCCCACCTGAATTGTGTGAATTCCCTCATTTTCTGTCCGAGCATTAAACAGTAGTACAAAAACACGCATGGGTGTAATCACTAATCTTGCATCTTGGATCTATTTTTAATTAAAGTTCTAGAAGGTGTCCAAAGAAAAGTCGAAGCAAAAATTTTCATTTTCTTATAAACTCTTAATATTCTGCTGACAAGGTAAAGACGACGATATCAATAATTTTCTTCAAGAAAGTGAGTAGTCTGTGAAGAAACACAGGGGTGTAAGGGTGTAGGGGTGTAGGGGTGTAGGGG
>NZ_QMEB01000345.1 GCF_012912135.1 Brasilonema bromeliae SPC951
ACATAGTAATTATTATCTATAGCAATCCTAAATCATTCGTAAAAGGTGAGAAACCCGGTATCTCAAAGATACCGGGTTTCTAGAGATTCGCAATTTTTACAAATCACATAGGATTGCTATAAAGCCAAATGTTTGTGAAAAAAAACCCTTATTAAAGAGAAGTATTTTGTAAGTTTTTTGGTCAAAAACTAGAGATTTTATTAAGGAAAATCATACTAATGTTCACTCGTATTAGTAGTAACAGTTCTCTTTTTAATCAAGGGCAAAATATTACTTCTCTATCCTCAGTCAACACATTTGATTATAACAACAACTATAACGTCAACCTTAACGGTCATAGTAGCTTTAACTCAGCGATAAATGACCTAGAAAATAATGCTGAAGAACAATTGTTTAATGACAATGGGTACAGCTTCACCTCCGGCTATGGCTTAATAAATGCAGCAGCAGCAGTGGCTAAAGCAGCTGGTCAAACTACCTTTGCTGATGTTCCTAAGCTTGGTGGTAACAATTGGGGAGCCGACCTTGTGAAGGCTCCAGAAGCCTGGGCAAAAGGATACACTGGTCAGGGTGTGGTCGTTGCTGTTCTGGATACTGGGGTTGACTTCAACCACGATGATTTAAAAGATAATATCTGGACAAATTCAAAGGAAATTACTGGCAATGGCATAGATGATGATGGAGATGGTTTCATTGACGACGTTCACGGCTGGAACTTTGTTGATAACAACAACGATGTTTCAGATAAATTCGGTCATGGAACCCATGTCTCTGGAACGATTGCTGGGGAAAAAAATGATATTGGTGTGACTGGTATTGCCTACGGTGCTAAAATTATGCCAGTCAAAGTCCTTAATGATGAAGGTTCAGGCTCCTATACTTCGATTTCTAATGGCATTTACTATGCCGTAGATCATGGAGCTAACGTGATTAATCTTAGTCTTGTTGGTGGTTCTTCTGACAGCACTCTAGAGAAAGCTGTTGAATATGCCAGCAGCAAAGGGGTGATTGTTGTTATGGCAGCTGGCAATGATAGTGGATTTCAACCAGGCTATCCAGCCCGCTATGCAGACAAATGGGGAATTGCAGTTGGAGCAGTTAATAAAAATAATAACATGGCTGATTTCTCCAACAAAGCGGCAATGAATTCACTCACTTACGTGACAGCCCCAGGAGTTAATGTCTATTCTACAATTCCGGGTAATAAGTATGCTTCCTATAATGGCACGTCTATGGCGACTCCTCACGTTGCTGGCGTAGTTGCTCTCATGCTCAGTGCTAACCACAGTTTGACTGATGCTCAAGTGCGTCAGATTGTTGCAGAAACAGCAGTACACGACACACAAGTTCCAAACTTTAGCCTGGGCAACTTTGTAACCAAGAGCAGTGCTACAATTTCTAGCTTCAGCGTTACAGACTACCATGATGGTTCTTATGGGTCACAAGACCAGTTGGATGATAGCAATACTGTGCAATTCTCTGGCTTTAGTGTCAGTTCTACACTGAGTTCACAATTCTCAAGCTACCAAACACTACTAAACAACCTTAACTATAGTATCACTGATTATGATGACACCACTGTTTCTGAAAATATACTCAAGCAACGCCAAGAAATGTTGGAGGAGAATTTCCGAATGGTAAGTTAAGACTAATGAATTGAAGGTGGATCGTAAGGCACACCGCCTTGCACCATCACACCCTCCAAACCTACCTCACAGAAAATGCCTCACTGAATCGACGAGTAATTGGCTCAGTTAAGAATGTCAAAATTGACTTTTTGCGAGTGACAATCTCACCATTTGCAGTCATCCCAGGAGTAAATGCAACTTCTTGTCCCTGCGCCATTACGGAGTGTTTATTCAGCTTAATTCTGGTGGGGAAAACTAAGCCCATTTCTTTGTCAACAATAGCATTGGGACTGACTTGCACGACTTCACCATTAATGATGCCAAATTCTTGAAATGGGAAAGTTGCCATTTTGACCTTTGCTTTCATTCCCTCGCGAATAAAACCAATATCTCGGTTGAGGACTTTCACCTCTAACAAAAGTTCTTGCCCTTCTGGTAATATAGATACTAACTCTTCACCCGCTTGCACTGGTCCTGTTGTCGCTTTGATTCTATAGATAGTACCTGTGACTGGAGCTTTGATAGTTTCCATATCTTGCTGCTTCTGGGCTTGCTCAAGTTGACCTTGAACGGTAGTTAGTTCTTCTTTGCGTTTGTTGATCTGGGTGATAATTTCACTTTGACGCTCTGATTCTATACGCTGTGCTTGACTGCGAGCTGCTTGATATGCTTCTTGGGCTTGGCGAATTTCCTCTGCTTGAGCTGCAATATCCTTTTCTAAGGATGTGACTTTATCTTGAGCCTCTGTCACTTTATTTTGGGAGTTTACCACCTCATCATTTGCGCGGGTAATTTCCGTAGTCGCTCGATTGAGTCTTTCTTGGGCGTCCAGATAATCGAGTCGAGGAATAGCGCCAGGAGTCACTAGGGTTTTGAGGCTTTGTTCCCTTTGTTGAGCAATTGCTAAGCCGGTTTCAACTTTCCTACGGATATTTTGGGCGTTAACCAAGTTTGTTTTGGCGTTGGTAAGGCTAGTTCTTGCGTTTACCAGATTTTCTTGTAACCGAGTCTGGCGAACTTTCGCCTGGTTAATCAGCGCCTGTTGGCGATTTGCTTCCGCAACGGATGCAGCTTGACGCGCTTGATAATCTCGTAAACGAGAGTTTAACAATTGATCTTGAAGTTGTGTTCCAGCAATTTTCCCACCCGTACGTTCTGCATCTAAACGTCGCAAATCTTCTTGAATTAATTTAGTAGATGAGGCTAAGCGAGTCACATCGACTCGTTGCAAGTCTGGATCACGTTGAATCAGGGTTTGACCTTTGATGACGCGATCGCCTTCTTTAACATTAACCTTGACAATCGTTCCATTACCTATCGATGTCACTGGTCGTACTTGTGTGGAAGCGATTAACTCCCCAGGTGCTGTGGCGACTTCATCAATCCGCGAAAAATTCGCCCAGGCGATTGTTCCCAGTACCACTACACTCAGTGTTCCCGCTAACAATCTAGTGTACAGTGGTGGTAATTCCTGTACTGCTTTGCCCAGTTCATAGGATAAGTGTTCATCAGGTTTTGCAAATCGCTGTTTTGTTTTACGTGCTGTAGCCGTATTTGCAGCTAGGGAATATCTCATAAGAATTTAGATTTTGGATTTTAGATTATAGGTGAGTAGTCAGTGCTAAACAGTTATCAGTTATCAGTTGTGAAAAAACAATAACTTGATAACTGATAACCAAATCTTTCTATGGCACTTCGTGCCCTTCAGGTGGGCACTGCACACAACCTAAAAAATAAGGATTTGAGCGCACGGTGAATCCAGCGCTGCAGGAGGGTTTCCCGACAGAGGCGACTGGTGAACCCGAAGGGTTATCAATGAACAATAACTTGATAACTGATAACTGTTCACTGTTTACTGATTAAATCGCCAGATAACGTCGCAAGAAACTTTCTAGTGTTTCCAGCTCAAAATTGAAGGTAGTTTCCAATTTCGCAATTTCTTCTCTTGTACAGAAAAATTCGTTAGCTAGTAATGTACGAAACGTTCCCAAAGCTTTTTGTGCTTGGGGATTGAAAAAACCTAATGCACCCCGCAGCCCATCTACAGCTAAGAGTGGCGGGTTAATTATCAGTGGCTCTCGGTTAAAAATGCGACTAATAATTTTGGGAATATCCTCTCGCGTTAAAATCTCTGGTCCCCCAACTGATAATATCTGATTTTGAGCCGCTTCAACTGTCACTGAATCTACTACTATCCTTGCCAAATCATCTGTACTAACAATAGAGCTACGGTTTTTGGGGTCGCCAACAAGCAGGTAAAACCCCGTTTCCCGAAAACGTTCTGCTAATGGTAGTAAGTCGGATGCTAATCCAGATGGGCGTAGAATAGTGTAGTTCAAGCCACTAGTTTCCAGGTATCGCTCCACTGCTCGTTTTGCCTTAAACACAGGAGCATCTTCGTATCCCCTGTCTGCTCCTAGCACGGAAATAAAAACAAAGTGCTGGACTTGATTAGCTTTTGCGGAATCTATAAGTTCGATGTTAGCGCGATAGTCTAAAGCTAAGGCATCTCCACCAGAACCGTGAGCGCTGATAATGTACTGTACGCCCTGACAAGCTTTTTGAATATCTTTTTCTTGGCGCAAATCACCTATAAAGATGTTAGCTCCTCGGTGTTCTAACTCGCTGTAGCGCGAAGTGAGACGGACAAATGCTCGCACCTGCTTTTCCTGTTCACGTAAAAGTCGCACAACGGTGCGACCTATTCCCCCTGTGGCTCCAGTGACTAGAAACATATCAATTTTGGATTTTGGATGCGTGGATTTTGGATGAGTGTTGACTCATGACTAAAACTAGGGGTGTAGGGG
>NZ_QMEB01000022.1:0-4470 GCF_012912135.1 Brasilonema bromeliae SPC951
TAATTATGAAACTATCTTTTAAAGATATTCAGTTTATTATTGAAGCAATTGATTACTTAAAAAAACTATATGAATCCCGCCTAAACAATGAAAATCTAGATGATGATGAGATATCGGATCTTGGCAATGATTGTATGTTTTTGGAAGCGCTGCGTGTAGATTTAGAAAAGAATTTAAAGCAAGTTGTACCACAAAATGAAAATAGTTTGCAATCAGATTTACTAAATTTATCAGCACAGAATTTAAAACAATCTGTTCAGCAATTACCAATTAGTCAGCGTTTAGTTTTGGTAGATGCGATTACTGAATCAATTAGGCAAGAATTATCGCTAATTCAGAGGTAATTGATGTGATATTGAAATTGCAAATCATACAGGCGATCGCCCGAGGTGGGGGCTTGCGCATCGCATTCCATCCCATCAACTTTAATAAAAGCGTATCCCACCAAAATGCGATCTACAGCAAAGCAGCAGCGCTAGCCCCGATAGGCGTAGCCGTGCCGTAGGCATAGGGGGCGCACTCTCGGACGCTATCGCACTAATCCATCAATCCAATAAATGCGTAGACGCACAGGGCTTATCGTCAGACATCACACTTTCTCCCATCAATCCAAATGCGATCTGCCGCTATGCTGCAGCGAAGCTATCGCTTTGGGACTTTGGATATACTGAAAATAGAAAGAACTAGCCAAGAACAATTAGAATGCATGACAAATCGTGAAGAATTGATCCAGGAACTCGAACAAGCTCCTGATGATATAGTCCAGTCAGTACTGGATTTTTTTCGTAGGATAAAAGCAACACGCAAAACTCATCCCCTCGCAAAATTTGCAGGTATTTTAAGTGATGTCGAAGCGGAAGAATTAAAACGGGCGATCGCAACAGAATGTCGGCAGGTGGATGTGAATGAGTGGTGAGATTGCCCTAGATACCTCTGTGGCAGTGCGTTTTTTGAATGGAGACACAGCGATCGTTTCACGGGTACTAGCATTCCCAGAGGTGATTCTGCCTACCGTCGTAGTGGGGGAGTTACTTTTTGGTGCGGAAAACTCTACTCGTCCATTACAAAATTTACCTCGTTATCTGGAGTTTATTGAGGCTTGTGTAGTTCTGCCATTAGGTCGAGAAACAGCAGTAGTCTATGCTCAAACCCGACTGGCTTTGAAACGGAAGGGACGACCAATTCCAATGAATGATGTTTGGATTGCGGCACAATGTTTAGAGCAGGGTTGGATATTGGTGACAGATGATACAGACTTTGACTATGTTGATGGCTTGATGTTAGAGCGTTGGTAGTTCAATCTAAGGATTTATGGCTCAATCGTATTCCAACCCAAACTAAATGCGATGGTCGAAGACCGCTCCTCCGGAGCATCGCACTTTCCTCAAACTAACCAAAATGCGTAGACGCGCAGCGGTGAAGCAGCGTGAATGACCGCTTTCCCGACAGAGGCGACTGTGTTCGCGTAGCGTCTCCGCAGGAGATACCCGAAGGGCTTGTCGTCAGACATCGCACTCTCCTCAAAACCACCGAAACGCGATCACCGCAGGTGGCAGCTTCCGCATCGCACAAATCTGAACATCACAAATGCGATCACACTATCCTCAACATCACACTTGTGATCGCACTTTAAAACTTAAGCTATGGTTTTTTTACTTCCTTTGCGGAAAATACTGAATTTAGAATATAACTATGTAATAATAAGCAAATAAAATGCCACCTTCTAGAGGTATTACATGGAACCATTTACTGCTGGTGCGATCGCTGTTGGCACTATAGTTGCCACTAAAGCATTAGAAAAAACAACCGAAAAGGGAACAGAAATTTTATTGGATAAAGCCGGTAAGTTCTTAGTTACCCTAAAAAAACACTCTCCTCATACTGTAATTGCTCTTGAGAAAGCGCCACAAAAACCACTCGATTATGGCAAAGCTGTACTTGAAGTGGAATCTGCGGCTAAGGCTAATCGTGAAGTGGCTCAAGCTGTACAGGAATTAGCAACAGCAGCACAAGCTAATCGACCATCAAACTTGGTTGAAATTTTGAGAGAAATCAAAGCATCTGTGGAAAAATCTCAGCAATCGTACCCTTCAACATTTATACAGAACATTGAAAAAGCTATTAATGCCGCCCAAAACCAAACAATTGATCAAAGATATAGTACTTTTAATGTCTGACTACAGTCGCCCGAATGGGAATGGGTAAAGTTAAATCCCCCAAAATATGTTTCTTACCAAGGTGTCACTAACTTTAAACGTAGGAAATTATTGATATCTGTATTTTTTACTTTGATTGGTGCGGGAGGGGCTACAATCTTCAACAGTAAATTAGGAGACGGTTGGACATCGAGTAAAAAAAAAGAAGTCAATTCCTCTCCTCCTACTGTGCCAACTCAAAAACCTCCTGAAGTAACCCCAAAACCTGAATCTCCTCCTCCTATAAAAACTAATATTCCAGCTTTGACAGAGGATAGCTTCTCCTTTGAGACAGTCAAAGTCAATGAACGAGGTGAAGTTATCAAGCGAGAGTCGAAGGCTACATCAATGTGGATTGAAGGTTTAGGTGAGCGAATAAAACTAGAGATGGTCTATATTCCAGCTGGAACTTTTATTATGGGGTCTCCAGGGGATGAAAAAGGGCGTCAAAGGAATGAGGAACCACGGCGTGAAGTGACAATTCAGCCTTTTTTAATGGGGCGATATACAGTTACCCAAGCTCAGTGGAGGTATGTTTCTACACTACCAAGAGTCCAAATTGATTTGGCATCAGATCCATCTTATTTCAAAGGTGATCTACGACCAGTTGAACGAATCTCCTGGTATGAAGCAAGGGAATTTTGTGCTCGTCTTAGCAAGGCGACTAATAGGGAATATCGGTTACCAAGCGAGTCCGAATGGGAATATGCTTGTCGGGCAGGGACAACAACGCCTTTTTACTTTGGTGAGACCATTACAACAGAGTTAGCTAACTATGATGGGAGCCTCGTATATGGTCGAGGATCAAAAGGCATATACCGAGAAAAAACAACGGAAGTGGAGACGTTTCCAGCCAATGCCTATGGTTTATTCGATATGCATGGAAATATTTGGGAATGGTGTGCGGATCACTTTCATGAAAATTACAAGAGAGCGTTAAGAAATGAAACTGCCTGGTTATCTAGTGATGAGAATGCTAGGAGAGTTATACGTGGCGGCTCTTGGTATAGCTCACCAAAGTTTTGTCGCTCTGCTAATCGAACTCCCCTCCCCCCACACGAACGTGGTGATCCATCGGGGATAGAAGGGACTGGATTTCGCATCGTCTGTGTACCTGAGAGCAACCTTTTTCAATAACACAAGGTATCTAACAGAAAAGTTAAGACACATAACAATTGAAGAACTTATAAAGAAGTATGCCCTAGAAACTAGAGCATACCTTTCTCACTTTTATTTTCTGAAAAATGCGGAAATTTGACCTCTTCGCACCCCAGAAAATCTTTACTTTCTACCAATTTCGCTCAGTGATTCCGCAGCATCCGCAGCCTCACCTGCACCTACAGCAGATAGTGCCACAGTAACAAGTACTGCACCAACTTTTAATGCTGCGGGTAGCCAACCTCCACCTTCCGAAGGAGCACTAGCAGCATTCTTAGCCACATCCTGTATCCGATTATTCATAGACATAGATTTACTCCATTGCTCAACAGTTTTACGGAACAATCATAGTTATTAATACAAGGAATTATGTATGGGTTCCGGAAAATCGCGTATCCCAGTTTTCTGTTCCAATGATACTTCTACCCCTAACTATTCCAAATTTTGCAGTCCCATTGCAATCTTGCTGTGCTTTTCTATTTGTCCCATCACTTGTTTTGCCCGTGCAATCACAACCTTTGGTAAACCAGCCAACCTTCCCGCTTCAATCCCATAAGACTTATCCGCACCTCCTGGTTGGACTTGGTGCAAAAAGATAATTTGGTCAGCTAACTCCTTCACAGTCACCTGGTAATTAGCAATATTTGGCAACAGCGAAGCCAACTCATTTAACTCATGGTAGTGCGTTGCAAAAATCGTCCGCGCCAGAATCTCCGTTGCAATGTACTCCGCCACCGCCCAAGCAATAGAAAGACCATCAAACGTCGCAGTTCCCCTGCCAATCTCATCCAACAACACCAGTGATCTCGACGTTGCATGGTTGAGAATATTCGCCGTCTCATTCATCTCCACCATAAAAGTAGATTGACCAGTCGCCAAATCATCTACTGCACCTACACGAGTGAAAATGCGATCGCACACCCCCAACCTAGCAGATCCAGCAGGCACAAAACTACCAATCTGCGCCATCAACTGAATTAACCCCACCTGACGCAAATAACAACTCTTACCACTCGCATTCGGACCAGTAAGGATGATAAGGTCAGGATGGAGGGAGTGAGAGAGTGAGGGAGTGAGAGAAGTTTCCTTCCCTCTTTCTCTCCCTCCTGTTTCCCTT
>NZ_QMEB01000022.1:4480-40905 GCF_012912135.1 Brasilonema bromeliae SPC951
CCTTTGTTTCCTTGTTCCCTTCTCCTCCTCTTTCTCCTCTGCGTTCTCTGCGCCTCTGCGGTTCGTTTCTCTTCCCAGCTGCGTCGAATTCGGTACAAAAAACCCCGCAGGTAAAGACTGTTCCACCACCGGATGACGTCCATCCACAATCATAATTTCTCGTCCTTCCACCATTTGGGGACGACAATACCCTTGATAAACCGCCAACTCAGCCAAACCACACAACACATCCGCCGCCGCTACCGCACGAGAGATATTGCGAATAATTTCTGCTTGTGCGCCCACTTCTTCGCGCAACGCCACAAAAATCTCATATTCCAACTGATTCAAATCATCTCGCGCCGTGAGAATCCGCGCTTCCCGTTCCTTCAACTCTGGCGTGATGTAACGCTCCTCATTCACCAGCGTTTGCTTGCGTATATAATTAGACGGCACTTGGTCAGCTTTTGCACGAGAAATGCTGATGTAATAACCAAAAGTTTTGTTAAATCCCACTTTCAGCGTCGGAATTCCCGTCTTTGCTCTCTCGTCAACTTCCAAATTGGCAATCCATTTTTGGTCATCTTCCACAGTCGCACGTCTCTCGTCCAATTGAGCATTCACCCCAGGGCGAATCAACCCGCCTTCTTTGATATGTATAGGTGGTGACTCCACCAGATGAGCGCGAATTTTCTGTGCCAATTCTTCTAAAACAGGTGGTACCTTCTGCAATGCTTTCAGAAATGGAGAATGAGCACTACCCACCAAGCGAGATAATTCCGGTAAACGAGAGAGTGAGTCTGCCAAAGCAACTAAATCCCTTGCATGAGCAGTACCAGAACCAGCGCGTCCCGTCAACCGTTCTAAGTCATAAATTTGACGTAACAACTGCCGTAGTTCTTGACGGAGAGTTGTATTTTCTACCAATTCTTGGATAGTGTCTTGCCGAGAACGAATACCCTTAACATCAAGTAACGGTTGCAATAACCACCGTCGTAACGCACGACTGCCCATCGCTGTACTAGTTCTATCCAAAGCCCACAGCAAGGAGCCGACAAAACTACCATCGCGGACTGTTTGCGTAATTTCTAGGTTACGTCGAGTTTGATAATCAACAATTAAAAAGTCAGTGAGAGTATAGGTGCGTAACAACTGTAGGGGAATCGCGTTTTCTTTTTGTGTATCTTCTAAATATTCCAGCAACCCACCTGCAGCGCGGACGGCTAGGGGGAGTTGGTCACAGCCAAGTCCTTCTAGGGAGCGTACCTTAAATTTTTGTAGCAATCTTGCTCTGGCTTCTGCTTGAGAGAAGGGAATTTGCGATCGCAAACAATAACAAAAAGACGGTGGCAAACATTCAGGTAAATGTTCCGATTTTTCTCCTGCACGCAGCAGTAAACTTCTCAAGTCTGGTGCGTTCGTCGGAACAAGCACTTCCGCAGGTTGCAACCGCATCAGTTCCTGTGTCAAATGTTCTAAATTGCTACCTTGCGTAGTGAGGAATTCACCAGTAGAAATATCTGCATAAGCCAAACCCCAATGCTCAAGAGCCATGACCACAGCCGCAAGGTAATTATTGCGACTGGATTTGAGCATTCCTTCCTCTAGCAAAGTTCCAGGGGTGAGGATACGGGTAACCTCCCGGCGCACCAATCGACCAGCCGCTTCAGCAGCATCTTCCACTTGGTCGCAAATCACAACCGCATACCCTTTTTCCACCAACTGCGTCGCGTGGCGTTCCCAAGCGTGATGCGGTACACCACTCATCGCCACTCGTCCTACGTCGCCTACAAGCTTGCTGGTGAGGGAGAGTTCTAATTCCTGCGCCAAAGTCACAGCATCTTCAAAATAACATTCAAAGAAATCTCCCACTCGATACAGTAGCATCGCGTGAGGATACTTATCCTTGATATCCACATAATGCTGGAACATTTGAGTCAGCTTACTGCGATCCACTAGCCGATGATCGGCGTGAGGCGCAGTTGGGTTACTGGGTTGGGTTGTTTGGGATGCAGAGTAAGAAGCGCTCATCGATGTCTACCAATACACATGACAACCTGCCAATATCCGATGATACCTTGATATCGAGGATACTCTCAAATTGTTCAAGGTTTTTAACTCTTCGACGACTTTGCCTAGGAATCTGGATAGAAACTGTTAATTCTTAACACTCCCCACGGCTATAGCAATCCTAGATGATTTGTAAAAAAAGAATTTGATGAAATTAACCGCAGAGGCGCAGAGGAGCCAGCGCCGTGCGGGGGTTCCCCAACGCCAGACGCCATAGGAGGGTTTCCCTCCTATGGCACAAAGTGCCACGCTGCGCGAACAGCGCTGGCTCCCGTTGAGGCGTCTGGCGTGGCGCAGAGAAAGAGAAGAGAGAATTTTATGAATGATTTAGGATTGCTATATCAAAACAAGGCGTTAGCTCGTTTTGACTTAAAGCTGGGGGATTCTTGGCGGGGGCGTCGGAACTTGCGAGGGACTGGCTTGCGGCTATTATAGCGATACTCAATTTCCTTCCTACAACTGACAAATTGCTTTCAGAACTTGTAACAATAAGATTGAACGCTGTCTTTCCATCAAATTTAATTCTGGCATCAAGTGATAAGTTGGAAGATGTCCCTGTTGGATATTGACAAACTGATAACTTCTTCCATTGGTTGTCAAACCCCAAACTGATTCTTGATGCTCTAAACTTTTATAAGCGTATGTCAGCAGTTGAGGCAATCCTGTTGATATATCAATCTGACTATTTTTAGATTCAATTAATAATACCCAAAAAAATGCATTAACTTTTGTACGTTTCGCTTTGGTAATAGCTAAGATATCGAACCTACCTTTAATTTTTGTATCTTCATCTTCAATTTCTATATCAGCTATATCCTCTTCCAGAAGAATCTCTATAGGATAGCGGTAAAAACCAGCCAACCTCATCAAAGGAGCAAGTACAAGAAACTTTACCTGTCCTTCGGAAACTTTGCCAGTGGTGAGATATCTATCAAAGTCATTCCGAATTTGCTCAAGTTCCTGTTGTTCGTCTTGTGTTATGGGTTCTAGCGATAACAGTGGAGTGAATGAGTCAGTGTACTGTTTTTGGAAGCCTAAAAGGCGCTGAACATCTTCCAATGATAAATTGCTAGCTTTGAGGATTGTCATAGTTATGTTGTGCGTGTTGTGAAGACTTATTTTCCTCTCAATTTTATAGCAACCAGACTTTTAATAGTTATCAAGCAAGCGCAGTATCAGTTCCATCCCTTGGTGAATGATCGGTTCACTACTCGAAACATTCACGCATTATAAACTTAAAAGAAAAATATTTTTTTAACAAAAGAACTCAGGAATCAGTCGCCAGAAATCAGAATGGATTTCTGTGCGACTGGCGGTGATTCGGGGGTTTAAATACCAATACATTTGATTCTGTCTCCTGAATTCTGTTAGCGTAGCGGGACGCAGTCCATTCTGACTTCTTTTTTAAGCTTAGATCCAAAGCGCTTTGCTGAGAACGCGATCGCACGCAGTGCCCGCCCCTTTGGGGCGATGCTCCAGCAGGGGGCCTTACCATTGGTGATCGCGATTATGTAAGCGCAAAGCCCAGCAATCAGGCGTGATTCGCGCGTGTCTAGTGGAGGAGATACGCGCTTCGCCATGTGGGCATACTTTGAATTAAGCGCAGCGAATGGCAAGTTGAAATCTTCCAACGCGAAAGATTTCTGTCCGCAGCACGCTTCTGTAGGACTGGTTTCACCGGCTGTCTGGTAACTGTTCACTGATTTTAGAGAAATTTCTAAATTTCAGATTTTTCTTTGCGGAATGCACTAATCAAGCAGTGATTCTAAGGATACAAACACATTGAGGAATGACAATGACCTTTACAAATGAAGCTGCTTCTGCCCAACTTAACAAGCCTGTTCTCAAAGAAGGTTCCAAGGGTGACGCTGTTAAAGAATTACAAAAACTGTTATTAAAATGGGGTGCTTTTGTATCTCTCGATAACAACGGTGCTTGTGTATTTCCTGGTGAAGAAGTTATTGACGGTGTATTTGGTCCCAAGACAAAAAATGCGGTTATATTCTTCCAAGGTAAGGTGTTTCTTGTACAAGATGGAATTGTTGCAGATAAAACTTGGCGAGCACTTTTTAAAAATGCACCAGTTGATATGCCTATCCTCAAGAAAGATAGCAAGGGAGAACTTGTAAAGAAGGTTCAAGAAAGACTGGAGATCGGCGACTACTACAACGGTAAAATTGACGGCGATTTTGGTAACAGTACAGAAAAAGCAGTCAAAGCTTTGCAAAAGCACACAGGGTTACCTGTGGATGGAGTTATTGGCGATCGCACCTGGTTTGAGGTAAGCCAGATTAATACAATTTTCTGTTAATTCATTCGCGCTCAAAGACCCTGTTTCTTTGATAAACAGGGTCTTTTTGATTGTTTAACTTCTAGGAACTAACACCAAGTTTGTACAACCCGACCTGTCAATTGCTGTCCCAGCCAAAATGTATTACTAGAAAGTGTATGTAAATTTTGCTTTTCGACTTTCCAGTTTTGCTGCGGATCAAATAAAGTGAGTTCCGCTTTTTGATCTGGCGCAATCACACTTATTTTCTGTTGTAAACACTCCGTCGGACGAGTACTAAGAGCTTTCCACAATTCTAATGCTGTAAATTCTCCTGTCTCTACTAGATGCTGCCATAAAAGGGGTAATGCTAACTCATAACCAATTGCCCCTGGTGGTGCTTCGGCAAAGGCAACGGTTTTTTCTTCGTAGGTGTACGGTCTGTGGTCTATGGCTATTGCATCTATAACACCCGTCCGTACTGCCTGCCGTAACGCTGCTACGTCATTAGCAGTCCCCAAAGGTGGTTCTAAACGGAGGCTTGTATTATAGCTTTTCAGTGCTTGCATGTCAAGTAAAAGATGCATCCAAGTGGTACTGACGGTAATCGGTAGACCTCTCGCTTTGGCTGATGCAATCAGTTCGACACTGCGAGCAGTGGAAACACGCATGATATGTACTGGCGTACTTGTGGCGGTGACTAATTCCAACAAAGCGGCGATCGCGGAGGTTTCCGCGCTAGAAGGTATAAAAGGCAGCCCAAAACGGATAGCATCTGGACCTTCCCGGATGACGCCATTTCCCATCAGTTGGCGATCGCAACACCAAAATGCGACTGGTTTCCTCAAAGGTTGGATATATTCCAACACCCGACGCACCAACCCAAAATTTTCCCAAGGCTGACTATCAGTAAAGCCAACCACTCCAACTGCTGCTAAGTCTACCAATTCAGTCATCTGCTTACCAGCAATATCCAAACTGATTGCACCCCAAACATTGAGCAGGGGAGCTGTTGAGCTCTTGAGCAGGGGAGAAGAATGAAAACTCGCTTGTGCCCCTGTGTTTTTTTGCAACTGTACCGCCACAGCGGGATGATCAATGACTGGGGATGTATCGGGTAAGATACTAATTCGTGTAAAGCCGCCAGCAGCAGCAGCTTGCAAGAGAGACGAGAGGGTTTCACGTTCTTCAAACCCAGGTTCTCCAGAGTGACTATACAAATCTACCAACCCTGGTCCTAAAACCAATCCATGACAATCCCGGACATCAGTGTCATTTGGCATATCAGAAATGTGATTCATCACAGACCTGATATAACCATCCTCAATGAGCACATCAGCAATTTGGTCAGTTCCAGAAACAGGGTCAATAACCCTTACTTGTTGTAGCAGTTCACTTGTCATTTTCGCTATCAACCATCAGCTATTAGCTATCAGCTTTTTAACTTTTATATATTGTTAAGTGGGAGTTTGTGTTACCTAACCCTAGAATCAACTAGCGACTAAAGGCTGACAGCTAATCAAAAGACGCTACAATGCCCCAGCCGCTGTTTTATCGAGCACACCACCACCCAAGTGAGTCGTAATATTCATAGCTTGCAGTACTGGTAAACCACCCGCTTCCAAGGGATAGTCGATAACGCTGACTGCACCATTACCCTGGCGGAAATTCCAAAACTGTTCTGATGATAAACCTAGAACGTGACAAAGCAAAGTTTTATTAGTCGCATCATGAGCAACGACTAAGCCAGTTTTGAGTTGCTTTGCCAATGCAGTTTGGACAATGGACTCCCACGCTGCGACACTACGTTCCCACACTTGCTGCAAATTTTCTCCTTCTGGCATTTGGACTTGTCCTGGGACTGTTCGCCAGCGATGCAACTCTCCTGGGAATTCCTGTTCTATTTCTTTTTCTAATTTTCCTTCCCAAAGTCCGTGACTAATTTCCCTTAAACCATCCTGCAATTCCAAATTTACATCAGTATGGTACTGCAAAATAATTTCTGCAGTTTCTTTTGGACGCACCATTGTGCTACTGACTGCAAAATCAATTGCTATATCTTTGAGAAATTGAGCAGCTTTTTGTGCTTGCTGTCTACCATTGTCGTTGAGAGGGACATCAATTTGTCCCTGAAATCTGGTTTGGCGGTTCCACTCGGTTTCTCCGTGACGCACCAGTAACAACCTTACACCATTGTGATTTGGACGTAAGGAGGGGAGAATTTCGCCTAGATGTTGTGTCTGATTCAGAGATTCTAGTTGAACTGGTTCTCCCAATCCTCCAGAAAAATTAAGTACACTGATGCAACAGTTAGATTGTTGTATGGAATGGTAGCGTTCTGGAGAGATTCCTAGCGCAGTGCCTAAAAGAGCACGATTAATGCCATTGTGCCCCACGATAAGTATTGTTTCGCCTCGATGGCGCAGTAAAACTTCTTGCCAAAATTGGCGCGCCTGTTCATACAAAGCCAGAACAGGAAAATGTTCTCTTGTTTGCTCACCATCTTTTACAGACATCCGCAGTAGATGAGGACTCACCTGCCAAATGCGGTAGTCTTCGCGAAACTTCTCCTTAACTTCAGCAGAGAGCATTCCTTGCCATAAAGGGAGATCAATTTCCAGCAACTGTTCAGAAGTTTGGGGAACAGCAGACTGCTGAGCATGAATTGTTAGTTCATGATGGATAATCTCTGCTGTGTCTTTTGCACGTTGCAAAGGACTGCTGTATATTGCGTTAAATAGTATATTACTGAGGGTTTTACCTACAAGACTTGAATCACTACGACCTTTTTCAGTTAACTTGGAAGCATCCGAGCGACCTTGTATGCGCTTTTCGGTATTATAAGTACTTTGACCGTGGCGCACAATAATTACACGAGTCACGTTTTACCCTCCTGTATCTCAAGGACTCATTCTACTGCAAAGTGTTAGCAGATTGACCCTTGCGACTACCCCAATACCTCAGTTCTAAAACGAACAACCCTCCAGAGAGCTAGGCATTTTCGCCCAAAATCTGGAGGGTATTTGAGTTTTTGGCATTTTTTTGGTTTTTGGAGATTTGCGCGAATCTAGCAAAAATTAGCTTATCGTTTCTGCCTGTTGCTATCTCTATTCAAGTCAAATTGGACTTGCACTCCATCATTGCTGTAGAACGACTCATCTCCTTGGGGAAAAATCACATTATTTGGAGTTGTGATTGGTTCTCTGCGGCGTAATTCGATTTGATCACCAAGTTCCAAAACTTCAACCTCAGATGTGCTTTCTTGATAATTTCTTCGTGGAACATTATTTTGAGAATTTCGTTCTGCAAAAAACCTTGCGAAATCGTCCTTGGCTGTTCTACCTATGCCAGTTAAAGAATCCCCTTGAATTGTGTAATTTCCAGTTTTTGAGTTTGGTGCAACTGATGACTGTGCGTGAACTTTGCTTTGTAATCCAGCAATGGCTGCTACTATAGCCAAGGCGGCAAATATCTTAGAGTTCATTGTTTTTCCCCAAATTTTATATTATTTTTAGGACAAGATTGTATAACAAAGCTTTTTTACTCTGATTATAGAGTAAACTTGACAAACAAAAGGTACTGAAAGATACACTTGTTAAAGTTGATCAAATGCAGTTATGACCAGAAAGCTGAACGAAAGTACGACATTTTTCATGGTTTCTGGTTGAGAACGCATTACGGTTCTTGACAGTTTTCTCTTAAAGTTTCCTGCTCAATTGAGTTAGATCGCTAGTTTTCATCATTGCTGTTATCTCCAATGACAAATCAATAACTACTTTTATAGGTTATTAAATATTTGTAAATTTTTCATCTCATTTGAGAGATATGTCTACAAGCATAGTTGAGATTTGCTGGGATTTACTGGTTTCCAAAGCGAATCAATAACGCCAACACTATAGCGGTTCTCGTTTGAGTCACATACACCATGCTATGTAGAGACCGTACAGTAAGGTCTCTACTGTTTTGGTTGACGTAAAAATGAGTCGATACAAGCATTCTCGCCTTAATTTTGCGCTTGAATGATATAGTACGAAAAAAAAACCAGTAATGCCTTTTAATACCCAACTGCTACCCCGCATCAATGCTAAATCAATGCGGGAAAATGGTAAACAATATTACGTGGATACTCAGGGAAATCGCTTCCCTAGTGTGACGACAATACTTAACGCCACCAAACCGCAAGAAGACCGTGAGCGGCTGTTAAATTGGAAAGCACGTGTTGGAAGTGAAGAAGCTACCCGAATTACAACAGGAGCTAGTCGTCGAGGAACGCAAACACACAAACAAATTGAACGTTATCTACTCGGAGAAAATCCTGCTTGTTCTGAAGCCAGTCGTCCTTATTGGGAAAGTATCAAACCTGTTTTAGAAGAAATTGATACAGTCAAACTTGTAGAAGGCTCAGTCTTTCACTACAACATGAGCTATTCCGGCAAAGTAGATTGTGTCGCAAGTTACAAAGGTATACCCTGCATTTGCGAGTGGAAAACAGCAGACAAACCTAAAGGTTCAGTTGAGCGTTTATATGAACATCCCTTGCAATTAACAGCTTATTTAGGAGCAGTTAACCAGTGTTATCAAGAATATGATATTGAAGTGAATCACGCCCTGTTGGTTGTAGCAATACCAGACACAGAAGCTGAGGTATTTTGGTTTGAGCCAGAAGTCATGAAAGATTACTGGATGCAGTGGGAACAACGAGTTGCTGAGTTTTGGAAACGTAGAAACACTTGGGGTTGGTAATGGGGCGAAAACCTGAAACGCGAAAATTGGACAATAATTACGAAGCAATCCAGACATTGTCCAATTTTATCTAAGTGTTGTAGAGCAGTTTATGCATTAACTACACAACGAAACCCAATATGAGACGTTGAAGTATCTACTGTTTCTGGATGACGCGCGGCTGGTCGATAACGCTGACAGTAGTTAGGTGCACACAGAAAGGAACCACCTTTGAGTACCTTTCTAGGTATTTGGGATGGTGTATTTGGATCAAGGCTCTCTTGTTGGGTTCCGCCTCTGGGGTTGACTGGAATACAGCAAGATTTTGTCTTGTTTTCCGGGTGAGAATCTCGATACCAGTCAGTTGTCCACTCCCAAACGTTGCCTATCATATCGTACAAACCATAACCATTTGCAGGATACGAGCCGACAGATTCTGCCCCAGGAGAGCGCGACTTTAGATTTTGCCAAGGAAACTCACCTTCCCAAGTGTTAGCCATCCGCCTACCTTTGGGAGCAAATTCATTTCCCCAAGAGTAGACAGCACCCTCCAGCCCACCGCGAGCCGCAAATTCCCACTGTGCTTCCGTTGGCAACAATTTGCCTGCCCAAGCTGCGTAAGCTTCAGCATCTTCATAGGCAATATGTACCACAGGATAATTTTCTCGCCCTTTGATAGAACTTCCAGGTCCTGTTGGATGTCGCCAGTTTGCACCCGGTACATAAACCCACCAGCTACAAGTTTGTAAATGAACTGGATGTTTCGGCTGCTGAAATACAGCTGAGCCTGGTACTAAGAGTTCCGGTATAGCTCCAGGATAATCTTCTGGCTTTGGTGGACGTTCTGCCACTGTCACGTAACCAGTTGCTTTGACAAAACGTTGAAACTGTTTGTTAGTAACAGCATAGCGATCCATCCAAAACCCATCTACACGGACAAGATGGGCTGGACTTTCCTCTGGGTAATGGTGGTCGGACCCGATCACAAAAGCACCACCAGGTATCCAGACCATGTCTTTATCGGGTGCTTTACCAGGACGCTTGATCGCGATTTGCCTGTCAGATTTACCAGATGAAACCTCTTGATGTACTGTTGTACGTTCCTGCATGAATGACTTTTCCTTATGCTGGGTAAGGTAAGACTTGCCCGTTCCATTCCTCAAAGCGATCGCGCAACCGCTGCAATACTTTAGGATTGTTATCCTTGAGGTCAGTTTGTTCGCCTTCGTCATTGGCAAGATCAAACAGATATTCCTTCTCTCCCTGACGCAAGTACTTCCAATCCCCACTTCGGACTGCTGCTTGAAGTTGCCCTGAATTCCCACCAACATTAGATTTATAGCGCCAGAACAGCGTTCGAGGAGAAACGGGTTTTCTGCCCAGAAGAACTGGAAGCAAATTCTGACCATCAAGTGGATAGTTTGGGTCGGGTGAAGTACCTGTTGCTGCCAGAATTGTTGCTGTCAAGTCGAAAGTAATGATGACTTGGCTGTTCACTTGGTTTGGTTGAATCACTCCGGGCCAGCGAATAAAAGTGGGGACTCGCAAACCACCTTCATACAAACTGCCCTTTTTCCCTTGAAAAGGTCCAATATCAGAGTACCTCTCACCCCCGTTATCACTGACAAAAATGACTATGGTGTTATCAGCCTGCCCAGAATCTTTTAAAGCTTGCAAGACTCTACCAACTCCGTCGTCCAAACTTTTTAGGATCGCAGCGTAAGTTTCTGGTGAACCTCCGGCTGTGAAAGCATTTGAATTGTAGAAAGTTCGACTCAACTCTTCATCTTCTGGTCCTTCCCAGGGCCAATGGGGCGCATTGTAATGAAGACTCAGGTAAAACGGTTGATTGCGGGGTCTAGTGAGGAATTCAACAGCACGTTCAGTGTACAAGTCTGTAGCGTAGCCTGGTTTATCTACACGCACCTCACCTTCATAGAAGTCAAGTTCTCCATCTAGACCTTTGTGGGTAAAGTAGTCGATCGCCCCACTATAATTTCCAAAAAACTCATCAAAACCACTCTTAAGTGGACTGTAATCTGGAAGAAAACCAGCGTGCCATTTACCAACCAATGCTGTTTGATAACCATTAGCTTTCAAAAGGGAAGCGATTGTTGGCTGTTGAGGCGGTAATCCTACAGTGTCACTTTCAACTAGGGGTTCTTGAAGACCAACTGGCAATCGCGCTGGATAACGACCTGTAAAAAAGCCAATCCGTGTTGGTGTGCAAACAGTTTGTGCCGCATAGGCATTGGTGAAGCGTGTACCTTCCTTTGCCAACTGGTCTAAATTTGGCGTTTGATAGGTTTTTCCATAAATACTAAGGTCGCCCCAGCCCAAGTCATCCGTCAAAATGAACAGTATGTTTGGACGCTTTCGTTTGGCGGCGACTGCTTCAAAAACGCTTGAGCCTCCTAATGTCAAAATTGTGCTAGCAAGTGCAGTCCCCACAAACTGACGACGACTAATTGCTGGTAGTTTGCGTTTATTCATTGATTTCTCCTGATGACTTTTTGATTACCTACGTTAAGCATGGTGATTCGAGCCTGAGTGATGAAACTTCAGACTTGTTGGACACACATTTGTGACAAGCGGCTGAAAATTGGTTGGTGCTATATCCCGGACTATACTACGGTAAACTTATCTTGTAACAGTATCTTTACTACAGACATAATTGCACATATAGGATACGTGAAGCAAGTATTTTTCTAACAAATTGTGTGGGAAATGGCAGAAAAATAAATAAGTAGCCCTCGCTCCTGCTTTCAAGTTAGGCTGGAGTGGATTCTGTTTTAGGAATAATTGCCTTTCAAGCCCTTGCCGCAATTTTTCTCTGAAGGGAGAGATATATCCATTGACAGAAAACAGAAATAATAGGAATATAAGCGCCGATCAAATCAATAGTAAGCTGCTTGGTCATCAAAGGTCAGAGGTTAAAGACGAATGGGGCGATACGAAAGGCGACCAGATAACCCACGAGAAAAAGGCGATCCATATGGGACAGCAGAAAATGCCTTACGGGCTGTCACTGAGGAACTGCAAATTCTCCAACGGAATTTGCTTAAGTCGTTACAGGAAGATACCAAGCGGTTGCAAGCAGAAAAAGACCGCTTAACTGAAGACATTAGACAGCTGCAAGAGGAAAAGGAACATCTTCAACAGGCGTATCAAATTAATGAGCAGCAAACGTTGATTCGTCAGTTGTCACAAGTATTAGCTAATCATATATCTTTGCAGCTGCAATCTTCTTTGGAAACTTTAGCTACCCAAGCTATGGAACGTGTTTCCCAACCAGTGGGAAGTTCTGAACCAAGAGAAGCCACAAGTCACTCAACCAGTGAAGTAAATGAGTATGCGGAAAAACTCCTCGGTTCTTTGGATGACACCCTCACCATTACCTTTAACTCACTGCAACAGGAGTTGAAAAACTATCAAAGCGGTCTTTCTCAACAGTTATCCCGAATGATAGTCCAACAAAGGGAAGGCGAAGCAATTTTAATAGAGTTAGTGAATTGTCTCCGTAGAGAACTCAAAGAAACAACACAAAATTCACCATCTGCAATTGTACCAGTTCCCTCTGGTGAGATTGAACAAATTCTACAACAGCAACAGCTGACTTCTGAGGAAGTACCAACAAAGTTGCAAACAGATATTCCTCCAGAAACTACAGTTTTACCTAGGAAATTACCCCAGGAAGAAACCCCTGCTTGGAATTCTCTTTCCCAAAGTATAGCCTCGCCAAGCGAAACAACTCAGTCTCCTCCTGTGTTAGAAGAACCAACTCCCATCGCATCTCCAAGACGCGCCGTTTTAGAGCCAGAAACATCTCCTCCACCAGAGCCACAACTCACACCAAGGCAGAGGGGAATTTCTTCTTTACAAATCACAGGAATTATGCTGCTTGCATTCTCAACAGTCGCGTCAGCGCTGTACAACGTAGCTATTAAGGTGATTTTCCTCCCTGGCTCCCAAATTTTCGGTGTGTTTGATGCACAGCCCTTGATCTCACCTAATTTGGGTAATTCACTTTTCATTTTGACTCTCAGGATGTTGGTGGTTCTTCCGCTAATGTTGCTTTTGGCTCCCATGCTACATTCACGAGTATGGCAAGATCTGCAATACCTGGGTGACTCAGTTCGAGGGAACTCCAGTAATCCGACTACAAAACGAGTGTTGATACTGTCAATTGTTAGTGGATGCTTTTTGTTTCTCTCTCAGGTACTCATCTACCTTGCCATCGGTCAAATTCCGACTGGGATGGCGATCGCACTTTTCTTTGTCTATCCAATTATCAACGGACTGCTGTCATGGTTTTTGTTCCGCGATCGCCTAACTTTATTCAGTTCTTTTGCTATAGCTGTTATTGGCATGGGTGAATTGTTCGTTTTAGGAAGTTCTAACAGTAGTGTCATTGGCAATATTCGTATCGGCAGCATTGCAGCAATTGCTTCAGGAGGTGCTTTTGCTTTGTACCTCCTAGTCTCCCGCATGTGTGCAGCCAAACTGCATCCAGTGTCTCTTACCTTAATCAACTTCGCTACGATGTTGCTGTTGTCTGTCTTCGGTTTGATACTGCCTTTACCCACAAGCTGGAACTTGCAACTAAACCGTGCTTACTTGCTCGAACTTGTTTTATGTGCTTTCCTACTGGGTGTACTGACGCTTTTCAGCTATTTGTTCAATAATTTTGGAATTCGTAAAATTGGTGCCTCACGCTCAGCAATTATCGGTGCCACTATCCCCGCTCTAACGGTCATTTTTGCTGGGTTGATTCTTCAGGAAACCTTGCAACTTGAGCAAGTTTTGGGAGTTCTGCTGGTTAGCTTTGGAGCTGGAGCTCTCTGTTTTGAAAAAATCCGCAGGACTAAACCTTTTGATCAGTCTTCGCAGTGAACTAACCGCTTCTCGCCCCCGCCCCTAATCCCCAACGCCCTTCGGGTATGTCCTGAGCCCTATGGCTAACGCCACGGCTCCGTGCCGTTCGCGAAGCGTCTCCGAAGGAGATACGGACACGCTACGCGTTCGCCTCTGGCGTGCGCTTGCGCGAACGCAGTCGCCTACGGAGGGAGACCCTCCCGCAGCCGGTTGTCGTCACCGTCATTCGCGCTGTCTCACCAGTCGCCACAACGGGGGCGTGCGCTTTGCGCTTACGCTCCTTGGCGGTACGAAGGAAACCCTCAAAGCAACGCCCTTATTCACCGCACGGGGCTAGCTCCTCCGTAGGGCGTGCTGCAGGCATAGGACTTCTCGTGCTTAGTGGAGCTTGCGCGCTTCCGAGGAAACCGGAGCAACAGACAACTTCTGGCACATAAGTGTCCTCCGCAACCGAAGCATCTGTCGCATTCTTTTTGAAATCGGTATTACCCATAATGGCAGCAGGGGAAGCTTTACCGAGTAGTTGTTGAGCAGGGGAGAAAAAATAATAAATTTTACACCGGAAAGCCAGTAAACATTTAGTTAATAAACAGTTAGACCTGAAGATTGACTATCCAACAGCTATGAGTTCTAAACTCTGCCGCTAAATCCGGAAAATTTACAAAAAAGTTTTTCTTTTACACATTTCATTTGTATACTGTCAGCGATTCAATACTTACCATAAGGAAGGTTTCATTCAGAATTTTGTCTTCATAAGATTGAGGGGTGAAACCCCACACCCTCTTATTCCACTTATTAAGATATAAATTTGTGTTTTTTATTGTCACAATGCCTACAAGTGCCTAAATATCAAGCTTTTATTAGACAAATAAGTTGTTATTAGTGACTCTTTGTTGATTAATTTTCATAATTTTGAGTAATATTTATACCATAAAAAAGACATTTTTGTTTAACGAAAAATAATTATTTACAGTTAATAGTATAAATTAATTTGTAAATATAACTTTTTTTAACAAGACTCGTTGAATATTTTGTATCTTGTCTAACATTACTATCTCAGCCATATTGATAAAATTAACAAAAATTGTCGAAATAGGAAGGTAGTTTGAACCTTGGATTATCTTTTCAACGTAAGGTCAGCGATTTTCCCGAAAAAAAATTGCTTTTACTGCCAAAACATAACTATCAGTTTTGAGCAGTACAGCAATTTGCAAAGAGCCGCGCCACCACCTGTTGTGTCAATGTTATTACCAGGGCAGGTGAAACACCCAAACCTGCATTCTCTTGGCATCTATATTGAGGCAGGCTAAAACCGTAGGGAAGATATTGAATAAATGCGGTTCGGGAGTAACTCGCTCACAATTATCTTGCTCTACCCAGTGCTACCCCCAATTCGCAAGAACCCCACGAAAATGACCTTTCTTGTGAAAGAGACATCATCCATTAGCCGTACATACTAGCTAGTCGTTGAACTGAAACAATCCCTTCAAAGCAGGCATTCTCCTTGAAACCATGCCTTATTTGTTGGATCTGACTTTCCATTGTGTCGGTTCAAACCTCTAGAGGAAAGGTGCGCTTGCGAAATGGTTGGTAGTTTCTCCTGCGTATATGCTCTATATGATACCTGCGATTAGATGATAATAACTTTCACGGTTTTTTCTTAAGGGAACTCTACATATAGAGTGCAAGCTCGGATTTTTTGCTTAAAAACACGGATGAATTGCCAACTATGACTACCATCAACATTCATACTTAACGCATAATAGATAATCTGAGGTAAACACATTACCCTGATGTGGGTGTACACTACTAACTTTCCATTGACCGACAATTGTGTAAACGTGCTATTCAACTGTTTGTAATATGAGTAACGACGTAGATCTGATCAAACGTCTCGGCCCCAGTGCAATGGATCAGATCATGCTATATCTAGCTTTTAGCGCTATGCGCACAAGTGGGCATAGGCATGGGGCATTTTTAGATGCAGCAGCAACGGCTGCAAAGTGTGCAATTTACATGACCTATCTGGAACAGGGACAAAACCTGCGAATGACAGGACATTTGCACCACCTTGAGCCGAAACGAGTCAAAATCATTGTTGAGGAAGTTAGACAAGCGCTAACTGAGGGGAAATTGCTGAAGATGCTGGGTTCTCAGGAACCGGGTTATCTGATTCAGTTACCTTATGTATGGATGGAAAAACATCCTTGGCGACCAGGGCGATCGCGCGTTCCAGGAACAAATCTGACATCAGAAGAGAAAAGACAAATTGAGCAAAAACTGCCATCTAATCTACCAGATGCTCAGTTAATCACCTCTTTTGAATTTTTGGAGTTAATCGAATTCCTGCACAAGCGCTCTCAGGAAGATTTGCCTCCAGAACATCGTATGGAACTGAGTGAAGCATTGGCGGAACACATTAAGCGCCGTCTGCTCTACTCTGGAACGGTGACACGCATTGATTCACCTTGGGGAATGCCTTTCTATGCTCTGACTCGTCCTTTTTATGCTCCAGTTGATGAGCAAGAGCGGACTTACATCATGGTCGAAGATACTGCTCGGTATTTTCGGATGATGAGAGATTGGGCAGAACGCAGACCAAACACAATGCGTGTTTTGGAAGAACTGGATATCCCACCAGAGCGATTTGAGAAAGCGATGGAAGAATTAGATGAAATCATCCGTGCTTGGGCAGATAAATATCACCAAGACGGAGGAGTTCCCATGATTCTACAGATGGTGTTTGGCAAGAAAGAAGACTAAAAGCTTGTTAACAGTTAACAGTTAGCAGTATTAAAGTTGATTGATAGCTGATAACTGACTGATCACTGATAACTGATAACTGTTAGTAGAGCTTATTTGCGACTGGGATTTGCCGGGGTTTGAGATGGTTGAGATGGGATTGGATTAGACTCAAAAGTTGGTCTAAAATCCGTAGGTTGCCGATTTGACGGGATAAAAGAAGGCAAAAAGCCGCTAACTTTGTCGCTGGCGTCGATACAAGCCTCCATTGCTTGAGTCGGGGCAAAATCGATTTCAGCACGCAAACCCACTACACATTGAGCAAAGCGTACAGGTAACAAGCTACGACCACAATAATTTAAAACTTCTGGACCAACAGCTTCACGACTGTACCGACTGATACCAACAACACAACTCCCTAGCTGTTCAGGACGCCGTGCTTGGCGACAACTTGCTAGCGCCTCAGAAGCTGCAATTTGTGTTTGTCGTCCAATTCCGGTCACACAGGCAGACAAGTCCCCAGGACGTAGTGCTTCAGCACAAGCAATTGACGCTGCTTGTGCAGCTACACCCACACTCAAAAGTCGTCCAGCACATACACGAAAATCATTTCCGTATGTGGGGGTGACAGCCATCCCTGATGAAGTCATTGCAAACCATCCAGTCACAGCAAAGACTGGTGTGGCGAGTACCGCAGTGGCTCTAAAAATAACTGCTTTTAAGGCGTCTGCGCTTCTTTCAAGACGCTGTGCAGTGTGTCCAGCTATTTGCCCAAGCGTGTGGGTATTTTTGCTTTTTCTCTTGCCTAACATTATTTTCCGTTCTCCAAACACCCAAAGGTATGCTACCTCATGATAGAAGCCCACTTTGATGCTTGCAATACAGAGCAGCGAAGATGAGGAAGTGAGGGAGTGAGAAAGTGGGGAGTGAGAAAGTGGGGAGTGAGGAAGTCAAAGACAATTTCTGACCTTTCCTCCTTGGGTCCTCATCATTCAATGCCTTGATTTCACAACTTAAATAGGACTGCGATATAATTATTTGTCTGGGTAAAGTTAAGCAAGATTAAATTTAGGAAACTCATGTCCCGATACAGAGGACCACGTCTTAGGGTTATACGTCGCTTAGGCGATTTACCAGGATTAACTCGTAAAAGCGCTAGACGCGCCTATCCGCCAGGTCAGCATGGTCAGAACCGCAAAAAACGTTCTGAATATGCCATCCGGTTGGAAGAAAAGCAAAAACTCCGCTTTAACTACGGTGTGACAGAAACGCAATTGCTGCGCTACGTACGCAAAGCAAGACGCGTTACCGGTTCTACCGGACAAGTGCTGCTGCAATTGCTAGAAATGCGCTTGGATAATACTGTTTTCCGCATGGGTATGGCTCCCACTATTCCGGCGGCTCGCCAACTGGTGAATCACGGTCATGTTACAGTTAACGGTCGCGTTGTCAATATTGCCAGTTACCAATGCCGTCCCGGAGAAGAAATTGCCGTTAGAAACCGGGAAGCATCACGGAAGTTGGTGGAAGCTAACTTACAATACCCTGGTTTGGCAAACTTACCTAACCATCTGGAGTTTGACAAAAACAAGTTGCTTGGCAAAGTCAACAGCGTTATTGAACGCGAGTGGGTGGCGCTACAAATTAACGAACTGCTTGTGGTGGAATACTACTCACGTCAAGCTTAAGTCAACACTCAACAGTCCAAAGTCAACAGTCCAAAGTCAAGAGTTAAAACTCTATGAGTTTGGACTCGCGACTGGTGGACTAACCACCAATTTGTGACATGGTGCGAGTATAAACACCAGTCTCTGTACCTGAATAACGTTGCTTAAAGTTAATATCTGGCTTAATTGCCAACAAGTCCCTAACCTGCTCCCGCAATTTGGCAGTGCTGATACCTGTACGCAGAGCAGTTTTTAAGTCAATTTGATTAGTTTCATTTAATAAACAGGGACGTAACCAACCATCGGCAGAAAGGCGCATCCGGTTGCAGCGATCGCAAAAACACTCCGACATCTGACTGATAAATCCCAGTGTCCCTTTCGCTCCCGGAATCTGAAACACATCAGCGGGTCCATTACCACGAACTTGGGATTCTGTCAATCCCCAACGCTGGCGGATACGTTGGCGTAACTCTTCTGAAGGTATCCAACTGCGATCGCCAAACAACTGCGAATTACCAATTGGCATAAACTCAATAAATCGCACGTGCCATTGTTTATCAATCGTCAACGCCGCGAGATCCAGAACTTCGTCGTCGTTGACATCGGGAATGACGACCACATTTAACTTCAGCGGGTCAAATCCTACGCGATAAGCCGCGTGAATCCCCTGCCAAACTTGTTCCCAGCGTGGACGACCGCGATTATTAATAATTTGGTCAAAGGTGTCGGGATCAAGGGAATCTAGGCTAATATTGACTCGTCGCAAACCAGCATCGTACAGGTTTTGCGCCATTGGAGCGAGTAAAAAGCCGTTTGTTGTCATCGAGAGGTCTTGGGTTTGGGGGAGAGATGCTATTGCTTTCACCAACTCCACCACACGGGGACGCAGTAAAGGTTCTCCCCCAGTCAAACGAAATCGGGTAAATCCAACGGGGATAAAGACTTCTTCTATGAGGGTTAGCAGTTCCTTATCAGTCAACAACTGCTGCTTGAGGATATAGTCAAGTTCCGCTCCCTCTGGCATACAGTATTGACAACGGAAGTTACAGCGGTCTATTAAACTTATGCGGAGGTAATCTACCTGGTTCATGGTTTTATAGAATTATCTGAACGGCTATATACACAGAATAATATCTTTGTCAAGCAACACAAGCTTGCTTTACGAATTTTATTTATCTTATGGGGGTTCGGGGGCTATAAGACCGCGCGCGTAATCTTTGATTACGCGCGCGGATACATGGACCTCCGCGCTTGTCGATTCCCGGAGCCTGATCCTGAAAAAATGGGCAGGCTTAATAAGAATGAGTATTCGACTACGACGACAGATCAACAGACGTTCGCGTAGCGTCTCCTCCGGAGACAGCCTGCCCATTTTTTTGCGGCAAATTCGACCCCTCGATGGGGATGAGGCAAGCATTTACTGGGTGCGATTCTTTTAGTAAAAGCGCTATAATCATTGTATGTTAATCATGAACTATCGTTATCGAATTTATCCCGACGCCACTCAACAAACCGTTTTGTTTGAGTGGATGGAGATTTCTCGTAATGCTTATAACTATGCGTTACGAGAAATCAAGGATTGGTGCAATAGCCGGAAATGCATGATTGACCGATGCTCTTTAGAACAAGAATATATCTTACCAGCAGACTTGAAATTCCCAAGTGAAGTGCAACAGTTGAATGCGTTGCCACGTGCAAAGAAAGAATTCCCAAGGCTGGGCGAGGTACCTTCTCAGGTTTTACAGCAAGCTATCAAACAACTACACCGCGCTTGGGAATGTTTTACCGAGCGCGGTTTTGGCTTTCCGCGATTTAAAAAATATGGGCAGCTTAAATCTTTGCTGTTTCCGCAATTTAAAGAAAATCCTGTTACTGGAAAGCATTTAAAATTACCGAAAATCGGTTTGATTTTTATTAACCTGCACCGTCCGATTCCTGATGGATTTGATGTAAAGCAGGTCCGTATTTTTAAAAAGGCCGATAGGTGGTATGCATCTGTCTGCATTCAATGTAATGTTAGTGTTCCTGACTCAAAACCACATGGTCACCCTGTTGGTGTAGACGTAGGGTTAGAAAAGTTTTTAGCAACTAGCGATGGTGATCTCGTAAAGCCGCCTAGATTTTTTCAAACAATGCAAAGCAAGCTGAAATTGCTGCAACGCAGATTATCTAGAAAACAAAAGCGGTCGAAAAACTACGAGAAACAACGTCTAAAAGTTGCAAGAATGCATCACACAATAGACAATACTCGAAAAGATTTCCATTTCAAACAAGCTCATGCTCTTTGCGACACCGGAGATATGATCTTCATGGAAGATCTAGATTACTCTAAGATGGCAAAAGGAATGCTGGGCAAGCATATGCTTGATGCAGGATTTGGTCAATTCCGAACTATTACCAAGTATATATGTTGGAAACGAGGAAAATTTTTTGCACAGGTTGATTCTAGGGGAACTTCTCAAGAGTGTCCAGAGTGTGGTGCAGTTACAAAAAAAGACTTGAAAACTAGAGTACATCACTGTTTGGTTTGTGGATATACCACAGACAGGGATGTCGCTAGTGGTCAAGTCATCAGAAATCGAGGCATAGCCTCAATTAGTACGCCAGGGCTTGGCGGAACGAAAACTGCCTGCGCAGTCGATCTACCGGGGACGAAGATATCTTCGTCTAGGCAAGTGACGAAATCTCGCAAGAGAAAAACCAGGAATGCTAAGTTGTGAGACTTAGAAGCCCCCACCATAATCTTTGATTTGGTGAACCCAGTACTGAAGGAGGGTTTCCCTCACGCTTGTTCTGGTGTTAGCCGTCAGGCGTGCCGTAGGCATACCCGAAGGGTGGGGGAGGATGTCACATTCTTTTAAGGTAACGTGTACCAAATATATTTGCGAAATAGCAATCCTAATAACCTGAGCAGCATCTTCACTGGTGCGCCAGGGCGAGTCCGCCGCAATATGTCCTTTGGCAATTCCTGTCATGGTGATTGGGCGGCTGGCGGTGGATCGAACTGGCAAGGGTGAGTGCCGACACCGCCAGCAATGTTGCAGGAAGTATTAGCGTTGCCTAAAGGTTTCAAGTCATGACACTATCTTTAGCTACCCCCGATCGCGTTCCCAATCACCAATGACTTTTTGCAAATACCAATCCTCCGACATTCCAGGATAGTCATACTTCGCTTGATCAATCAATCTTTGGGCCATTTCCCAATATCCCCCAACTAGTCTCAACAAGCGTTGTCGTAGCAAGTTATACTTTGCTTTTTCGGAGTGAGAACTAGGGGAGTGAATTTTCTTTAGACTATCTAAGACTTGTTGGTAATTTCCCCAGTCTTCTTTTTCACAAAATATACTTGCTGCACGCTGATAATCTTCAACAGCACGTTCCATTTCTTCTAAGCAAGTGTAGGCAATGCCACGATTGTAGTAAGCTGTTGCATCATCAGGATTTATTTGCAGTGCTTGGGTATAGTCGTTAATTGCGCCAAGGTAATTCCCCATGACTCGATAGGCATTACCTCTAGCAATATACAGCATTGCATCTTGGGGTTGCATTTGGAGTGCAGAGTTGAAATCGGCGATCGCCCCTTGATGATCTCCTAAATAAGAACGCGCTTTTCCTCGGTTGCGGTAAACAATTGCATCATCAAAATTCAGTCGCAGCGCTTGGTTAAAGTCTGAGATAGCCTCCCGATAGTTACCCAACTTGCAACGCACCACCCCTCGACAGCAGTAGGCTTGTGCATCCTGTGGATCAACCCGCAAAGCCCAGTTTAAATCCTCCATTGCTTCGCGGGTGTCTCCTTTTTCTGCCTTTTCTAGTAACTGCGTGAAATATTCTTTTTCGGATTTGAGTGGTGCAATTATGGGACTTGGTTGTACAAAAGCAGGTTTTTCCTTTGGTTGAAGCTGTTTAATCTTTTCTAGACACAGGCGACAATTCTCTGCGTCCTTTTGTTGCAAATATAATTCTGCTGCTTTTTTAAAGTTGGCGATCGCATCTTGAATATACCCTTGTTTACGGTGCACGGTTCCCCGTAAATTATAAGCAGCCGCATAATTTACATTTAAACGAATAGCTTGATCTACATCCGCAAGCGCCCCTGGCAGATTTTTTAGCGCCATTCGTCCCAAGGCGCGACAGTAATAAGCCTCTACACTTTGGGGATTTAATTTCAGCGCTTCTGTGAAGTCAGAAACAGCATTCAACATTTCTCCTAAATCATAGTATGCTAGACCCCGTTGATAGTAAGCTTCAGCAAAGTAAGGTGTTAGCTGCAAAGCACGGGTAAATTCTTGAATGGCTTCAGCATAGTCTTTTTGCTTGGCTCTTTCCAATCCTTTATTGTAAAATTCGTCATTCATGGCGTTTCTTTGAACAATGAAGTCAGGATACAGGTTGAAAAGTGAAATACTTTAATCTTTACACTTCATACTTAAATCTTCCGTTGACTCATTTCAAATTGTTAATGAAAATCACAAAATGACTAACGACTACCTTTACCGCTACCCACCGTTGTATCCTGGTATCTTGCTGAAACGCTACAAGCGATTTTTTGCCGATGTTGAACTTGCTTCTGGGGAAATAGTAACAGCCCACTGCCCCAATACAGGACCAATGACAGGAGTTTCTACTCCTGGTAGTGCAGTGCAGCTGTCTTACAGTGATAACCCTAGCCGCAAACTTCCCTATACCTGGGAAATGATCCAAGTACATGACAATGAACCAACTTGGGTAGGTATAAATACGAATCTTCCCAATAGGATTATCAAATTAGCTTTAGAAACATACCTTTTTCCAGAATTGGGAAACTATAGCCAAATTCGTCCTGAAGTTTCTTATGGAGAAAATAAATCAAGTCGGGTAGATTTCTTGTTATCTCCACATACAAACCTCAACGTTCCATCTGGCGATTTGTTTTTAAAAAGTGATCATTTACTTTTAACCAAAAATGCTTGTCCTATATATCTTGAAATCAAAAATACAACTTTGGCGCAGGGGAAATTAGCACTTTTTCCAGACACAGAAACAACACGAGGACAAAAGCATTTGCGAGAACTGACAGCACTCTTACCTCAAAATCGTGCCGTCATGCTTTACTTTATAAATCGAAGTGATTGCACTGAATTTGCTCCTGGCGATAGTACTGACCCTGTGTATGGTAAATTATTCAGGCTTGGAATCGAGCTTGGTTTAGAAATTTTGCCTTGCCGTTTTGAAGTTAACCCAGAAGGTGTGCGTTATTTAGGTTTAGCAGAATGTCAGTTTTGAGCCTTCAGCAGCAGGGGAAGCTTGGCAACTAAATGATGCTGCTGCTTATTCTACTTCTGGTGAAGAACCTGCTGTAAAGCCTGCAATAATTCCTTAACTGTGTAAGGCTTCGGTAAAAATGATTTGACACCATTGCCCACTGTTGCTAGTTTAGTGGTGAACATCAGTCCGCTAGTTGCAAGAATTTTGACTTGTGGATTGATTTTTTGCAAAGTACGCATGACAGTGAAACCATCTAAAGCGGGTAGCATCATATCAATCAACACAGCACTAATTTCGTTCTTACGTTGAGCATATAGGGCGATCGCCTCAATACCATCGCTCGCAGTCAGAATTTTATAGTTGTATGCTTCTAACGAAGCTTTGGTAATTTCTTGAATCGACGGTTCATCATCCACAATCAGAATAACTTCTCCATGTCCTGCAAAAACTTCCACCATCACCAGTGGCGGTGTTTCTATTCCCTGCACTGCTGGTAAGTAAACCTTAAAAGACGTGCCAGATCCCACTTCACTGTACACATTCACAAATCCACCGTGACTTTTGACAATGCCAATAACAGTAGAAAGACCTAGTCCCGTACCTTTACCTTGTTCTTTGGTTGTGAAAAATGGCTCAAAAATTCTATCGATGATTTCATGATCAATGCCAACTCCAGTATCGGAAACAGTTATCAAGATATAGGGGCCAGTTTTGGCTTCCAAATGCATTTGAGCATAGCTTTCATCAATAAAAAAATTTTCAGCACAGATACTCAAAGTACCGCCATCAGGCATAGCATCACGGGCGTTGACGCAAAGGTTCATCAGCACCTGATGAAGTTGTGTCCCATCTCCAGAAACTAGCCACAGATCTTGCGGTACATCCGCATAAGCTTCGATAAATTTTGGGAACGTTTCTCTAATAATTTTTGTGACTTCCCTGATGAGGTGTTTGGGTTGTAAAGTTATGCGCTTCCCTTCTACACCTCGCGCGAATGACAAAACCTGCTTAACGAGTTCAGCTCCTCGTTTGGCACTGTTTTCTAGTATTTCTAGCAGGTGATTATCTTGCTCGTAGACATGGGGGAATTTTAGAGGTAATAATTGAGCCACTGCCAAAATTGGCGTCAGGATGTTGTTTAAGTCGTGGGCGATACCACTAGCCAAAGTACCAATACTTTCCAAGCGTTGGGCGCGGAACAATTGCGCTTCCAAAAGTTTTTTCTCAGTAATATTTGTGTCAACAGTCAGAATAGACTTGGGCTTTCCATTTTGATCACATACTAATGTCCACCGGGTTCCAATGAGAATTTCCTTGCCACTTTTGGTAACTTTAGTGACCTCGCCTTGCCACTGACCTTTACTAATAACAATTGAAAAAGCAGCTTCGACTTCTGAGGACTGTTCCTTGTACAGAACCTGACTGGCATTTTTACCAAATACCTCTTGAGCCTGCCATCCGTAAAGATTTTCTGCACCTTGATTCCAGAATATAATGCAGTTATCTAAATCTCGCACAAAAATCGCATCAGTAGTCACATCAAGCAAAGCCGCTTGTTGACGAATTTGCTCTTCAGCAAGTTTACGCTCACTAATGTCGATGCTAGCGCAGGTGATGCCTACAACTTCTTGCGACTCATTATGTAATGGTTCTACAGTTAAGTCATAATACTTCGTTCCTTGGGCGGTTGTGATAGATACTTCCTCTTTGGTTCCTATACCCGTGGTGAGTACACCACGTTTAATAATCGTCATATGTTCAGCATCTTCAGCACGGAGCAAATCTGAATCTTGTTTGCCTAACATCTCCTCAGGTGTGGAGGCAAAATTGGGGTTGTAAACCCAGGTGTAGCGTAAATCCTGATCCTGGTTAAAAACAACAATTGGCGAATTTTTTAAAGCTACCCGAAATCGCTCCTCACTGCGTCGCCGTGCTTCCTCCGTTCGCTGACGCTCAATAGCATACCGCATTGAGCGCACCAGTAAGTCACCATTAACTTGCCCCTTGACCAGATAATCTTGTGCTCCCTCTTGCATAGCTTTAATTGCCAAAGTTTCATCATCAAAACCTGTCAGCACAATAATGGGAATGGCTGGAACTTGATGATGGATTTTAATAAATGTTTCTAATCCTTGACTATCCGGAAGTAAAAGGTCTAGCAAAATAACATCAAAGCTTTCTTGCTCCAAAAAGCGCAGCGCTTCGTCCAATTGCTCCGCTTGCTTCAGGTGGAACTTTACAGAAGAGACATCTTGTAAAAACTCTTCTAAAAGAACGACATCACCAGGATTGTCTTCTACTAATAAAATTTTCATTTTTTTTAGTTATTAGTCATTTGTTATTAGTTATAACCTGACACTTTTCTCTCGTTCCTATGCTCAGCATGAGAACAAGAGAGCCTGAAGGTCAAGTCTCGACTTAAGTTGAACTGATGCACCCGTTGCATTCATGACTTACACCCTCCGGAGGGAGCCAGCGCTATCAAAAAAAGAATTCTTAATTTTGAATTTTGAATTTTGAATTTTGAATTTGAGCGAAGCGAGTGGGGTGAGGTCATCACTCCGGAGGTAGCTTGACAACAGTGAACCAAAAACTTTCTATTGAATGTACTATTTTGACAAACTGGTCGAAGTCAACAGGTTTTTTGATGTAGCAGTTAGCACAGAGATTATAGGCTCTTAAAACATCTTCTTCAGCCCCAGATGTCGTTAAAACAACTACAGGAATACGTTTAAGGATTTGATCTGCTTTGATTTCTGCCAGCACCTCCCTTCCATCTTTTCTAGGCAAGTTTAAATCAAGCAGGATGAGATCAGGAGTGGGTACCTGAGTATAGTTTTCCTGTTTGCGTAAGAATGCTATGGCTTCTACGCCATCCGCCGCAACACTCAAGTTCACGGAGATTTTGCTGTCTTCGAGAGCAATCTGGGTTAATTGCACATCGCCGGGGTTGTCTTCCACTAGCAAAATCTCAATAGGCATGATTGATTCAAAGCTCACAATTTGTTTCCTGCTGTATCAGGAATTGTAAAGAAGAAAGTTGTACCATGTTGCGGTTGTGACTCAACCCAGATATTTCCACCGTGGCGTTCTACAATTTTCTTACATATCGCTAGCCCAATGCCTGTACCAGGATACTTATTTCTAGTGTGTAAACGCTGAAAAATCACAAAAATGCGTTCAGTATATTGAGGTTCTATGCCAATTCCATTATCACGCACCGCAAACTGCCACTTTTGGTCTATGCGTTCAACCCCAATATGGATTTGAGGTGGCTGTTGGCTGCGGAACTTAATTGCATTGCTAATTAAGTTTTGAAACAACTGCGACAGTTGCGTAGCGTCCGCCATGACTTCGGGTAAAGTATCGTAGGTGAGGACTGCGTTACTTTCTTCAAGAGCAACTTTCAGATTTGCGAGAACGCAATTCACAACAAAACGACAATCAACTGGCTCAAAAGGCTGACTACGTGTGCTCACACGGGAATAACTCAACAAGTCATTGATCAGTGTCTGCATCCGAAGCGCACCGTCTACAGCGTAACCAATGAACTCATTCGCCCTAGCATCAAGATTATCTTTGTATCGTCGCTCTAAAAGTTGCAAGTAACTTGCTACCATTCGCAACGGTTCTTGCAAATCATGAGAAGCAACGTAGGCAAATTGTTCTAATTCAGCGTTGGAACGAGCCAGTTCCTGACGTTGGTGGGTTTCTTGTTCCAAAAGTTGTGCTTGAGAGAGTGCAATGCCTATTTGGTCTGCTAGCTGTTGCAACAACTCTATTTCCACATTATTCCATTCTCGGGGACACTCACATTGATGAGCAATCAGTAAACCCCAGAGGTTTTCCCTTTGAAGAATTGGGACAACGAGATTAGCTTTGACACCAAACTGCGAGAGAAATTCTTTGTAGCAAAGTTGGATGTTTGCTGTTTCAATGTCGGCTATCGCACTCACTCTCCCCTGACGAAACAATTCTTGAGAGTCTTGTTCAAAGCAGTGCTCAAGGATATTTTTTCCCAGCAAAACGGGAAAACCAGGCAGCACAGCCTCTTGCATCACAGTTGCTGAACCATCTCCCCACAACCGCAAGATCATAACTCTGTCTGTGTGTAGCAGTTTTTGAACTTCAATGACCGTGGTTTGTAGAATTGCCTCAATTTGTAAAGATTGACGAATTTTGAGGGTGATTTCGGCAAATAGTTGAGAACGCTTGGTTTGACGTTTCAATTCCTCTTCTGCTTGTCTGCGAGCAGTGATGTCAAGTGTGACACCAATCATGCGAGTGGGGCTACCATCAGCATCATAAATTCCAGCACCTCGTGCTAGTACCCAATGGATGCTATTATCAGACCAAATATTGCGGTACTCTGCCTCATAATCTTTGCGTTCCTCTAAAGCTTGTCTCACAGCCTCCTGCCTATGGGCGCGGTCTTCAGGATGAACGCGTTCGTGTAGCGTATCATAGGAAAGCTCAATTTCAGGCGGCAAACCAAAATTTGCCTTGCATTGTTTGGAGCAAGATAAGTCGCCCGTTTTCAAATCTAGCTCCCAAGAACCGAGTTTAGCAGTCTGCAATGCCAGCTTCAGATGTTGTTCGCGATCGCGTAAGGAAGCCTCAGTTCGCTTACGTTCAGTGATGTCCCGTGTCACTGCTAACAAGGCAATTATGTTTTTATCAGAATTACGCAGGGGAACAGCGTGGCTTTCCAGCCAGCGACGAGTACCTTTGAGTCCAATAATTTCAAACTCCTGTATCCCTGATTCGCCTTGAAAAACCTGTTCTGTCAGTGTTACAAACGCTTGACGATACTCAGGGGCAATCAGGGGATAAATGCAGCTTCCCTGCACTTGATTTATACAATCAGCTTCAATCATCGCCAATCCAGCCGGATTCATTTCCAATAACGTGCCATCTTTGGCTAACAATTTGACACACTCTGGTTCTGACTCAATGATTGTACGGAGAAGATTTTCACTATGCGCGAGTTTTTCCTTCGTGCGTTTAAGTTCCTCAGCAAAATGGGATACCTCAGCTAAATTACGCCTTAACTCCAATTCGCTAATCACCTGGCGACCTAGTGCCACAAGTGCTTCTACTTGTTTGTGACTGATTTCCCGTGGTACTTGGTCAATCAAGCAAAGAGTCCCCACCATATCTCCCTTTGGGGTTATTAAGGGGACACCAGCATAAAACCGCACGTAAGGATAAGATGTGACGACTGAATTTCTTGCTAACTTTTCATCCGTCCAAGTATCATAAACGACCACCACATCTCGTCGCTCTTGGCAAAGGTAAGATAATCCGACACTACGAGGCATTTCTGGCACATCCAAACCGATTTTTGCCTTAAACCATTGGCGGTTTTCATCAATAAAATTGACCAGGACTATAGGGGTGTCACAAATAAAGGCAGCTAACTGGGCAATATTGTCGTAGGTTTCTTCAGGTTCAGTGTCAAGAATTTGATATTGGCGGAGGGCTTCAAGTCTTGCTGCTTCGTTATGAGTCATCATAACCATAAATATGTATTAATTTTTTGAAACACTTAATACTTTGAGTTTTCTATCACTCAAAAAAGTTGCTTATTTCGATAAGTGTGTTGTTCTTTCTTCTATTTTATACTACTTTTGATAGATGTTATGTGTCAAATACACGGGTTATATTGAAAAATTGCAGCAATTACTAGTAGGTTGATCTCGTCTGTATCTCCTCCACCAAACGCTCGTACCCCGCTTCGGGGGCGCTTTGCCCATACAGTGTAGCCGTGCCGCAGGCTCAGGAGGATCGCTTTGATTTGTGCATGGGATTACCTCCGCTTTCTCAAGTGCAAATCTTGAAATTAATAGTATTATATGCTACTAGTTTTGTTCGGACTTAAAATTTCCTTAGTTGTTGCTATTGCATTTTCCGCATCATTCACAAAATAAACATTTTTTGACGCTAGTTTCTGGAAGAAGTTTTTACTTTCTTCATCTACACTCAACAAAATCACTTTCTTATTGCCTTTTAAAGCTAGAGAAATTTCTGAAGCAGTACCCGCACCCATTCCACAAGCAATTACCACATCACTAGAAAGAACATTGATATTGTTGCGAGCATTTCCCATGTCAGTAAAAATGGCAATATCAATTGCTTCAGAAACGCCTTGGCTATCATGACAAGGAAGAATACCAATAGTTAAACCATCCACAGATTTTGCTCCCCGACTTGCTGCATCCATGACTCCAACATTTCTACCGCCAGTCAGCAAAACCCATCCTTCTGTTGCAATGAGTTTTCCAAGTTCATAGGCGTTTTGCATATCAACTGCTGTAGCTTTTTCTCCAGGTCCCATCACTCCAATAATAATTTTTCTCATCGTTGTTGATTGACAAGAACACAGTACGCAAAAATCAGAATAAAATTTCCATGTCAACTCGGCTTCTTCTAGAAACCGAGTTAATGAAGAATACTACAAACTGCCAACAATCATCCCAGCAAGTACGATAAAACCAATCCACACGTTTTGCCGGAACATTTCACCATAAGCAGAGTTAGGTAAGTCTTGCTGTCCCAGACGTGTGTACTGCCAAACCCAACCTACAGTAGCAATAGCAAGACTGATCCAAAAAGTAGGGCGCAGATACATAACTAAACCTAGCCAACTCAGTAGAAAGACAGTGCTAGCAAAGAAAATGCCAATTGCAATAGGCGCGAAATCACCAAAAAACAAAGCGCTAGAATTCACACCAATTCGACGGTCATCTTCCCTATCGCTCATAGCGTAAACAGTATCAAATCCTAATGTCCACATAACAGTAGCACCCCAGAGAAGCCAAGTGGAAAGTGAAAGGTTATGCGTCACCGCACTCCAGCTAATCAAAACACCAAAACCCCAAGCGATAGAAAGAACCAGTTGCGGAACAGGAAACACCCGCTTTGCGCCGGGATAAAGCAAAATGACTGGAACTGCTGCTACACACAACCAAAATGAGAGTACGTTAAGATAGAAGGCGAGAACTGCCGCACATGCCATCGCGACTATGGCAACTATGACGCCAACTTTCACAGTCAGCGCACGGGAAGCAAGGGGGCGATCGCGAGTTCTTTCCACTTGTGGATCTATATCTCTATCCCATAAATCATTGACGACACATCCAGCAGCACTTGTGGCGAGAGTACCCAGGATGATAACTCCAACAAGTGGTAAAGGTGGTTTTCCAGCAGCTGCCAAAAAGACAGCCCATAAAGCGGGAATCATTAAAATTAAGCGTCCTTCTGGTTTGTGCCATCGCAAAAGCCGGATAATCACAAGCCATATGGGTTCGCTGTTCTGTTCTGGCGTAGTTAGCATAGGTAGTAAAAGATGACTAAAGATAGATTGGTTCACACATATTTACATCTATAGAATATCTTTATCTGATATTTATAAAATCACAACCACAAGTGGCAACTTTGGATACAATCAATAAGTCACTTCAGTGGTGAGTAACAGGGTACATTTCCTGATTCAAGCAGGGTCACAAAATGTTATACCTGAAAGCAATTTTGTTTGACAAAATACATCGTCTCGCCGATACGTCGAGATTGCCAGCTTTTACCATCCTTAATATAGAGAGAAACGATAGATGGTGAATTTAGTTTCAGCTAACTGGGAGAGTGTTCCGACTCAAACAGATCAGCAAGATCGAATTATTGCTGCTATTGACTTAGGGACCAATTCACTACACATGGTAGTTGTGCAAATTGAACCTACACTGCCCTCTTTTAGCATTATCGCGAGAGAAAAAGAAACTGTCAGACTGGGCGATCGCGATCTTGAGACGGGGAATTTGAAACCAGAAGTCATTCAAAGGGCGATCGCCACCTTGGGACGCTTCCAAAAGATAGCAAAAACTCTCAACGTCGAAACAATCATTGCTGTAGCAACCAGCGCCGTACGAGAAGCACCCAATGGCAAAGATTTTTTGCAAAGAATCGAAGACGAGTTGGGTTTAAGCGTTGACCTAATTTCCGGTCAAGAAGAAGCGCGACGGATCTACTTAGGTGTGCTGTCAGGGATGGAATTTAACAACCACCCCCACATCATCATAGATATCGGCGGCGGTTCCACAGAATTAATTTTAGGCGACTCTCACGAAGCACGAACCCTCACCAGTACAAAAGTCGGCGCAGTTAGACTCACAACTGAGTTAATCACCACTGACCCCATTAGCAACATTGAATTAAAGTACTTACACGCTTATGCGCGCGGGATGTTAGAACGTGCTGTAGAAGAAGTGCAGGCGAATCTAAAGGATGAAGAATCCCCCCGTTTAGTAGGAACTTCTGGCACAATTGAAACTCTGGTGATTATTCATGCACGGGAAAAGGTAGACTCTGTTCCTTCTACGCTCAATGGTTACGAAATGAGCTTAAAAGATTTGCAGGAGTGGGTCAATCGCCTACGAAAAATGAGTAACTCAGAACGAGCTGCGATTCCTGGTATGCCAGAAAAACGGTCTGAAGTTATACTTGCAGGCGCAGTCATTTTACAGGAAGCAATGAACCTTTTCGGGCTAGAGTCACTCACAGTATGCGAACGTTCTCTCAGGGAGGGTGTCATTGTAGACTGGATGCTTACTCACGGTTATATTGAAGACCGCCTACGCTACCAAACTTCAGTACGCCAGCGGAGTGTGCTCACAATTGCTAACAAGTTCCACGTTAATTTAGAACATAGTGATAGAGTTGCAGTCTTTGCCTTGAGCATATTTGACCAAACAAAAGGAACACTCCACTACTGGGGAGCAGAAGAACGCCAACTTCTTTGGGCTGCGGCGATTTTGCATAATTGCGGTCATTATATCAGCCATTCTTCTCACCACAAGCACTCTTACTATCTCATTCGCAATAGTGAATTACTAGGCTATAACGAAACAGAGATAGAAATCATTGCTAATTTAGCGCGTTATCATCGCAAATCTTCTCCTAAGAAAAAGCACGAAAGCTACCGCAATATTGCAAGCAAAAATCATCGACAAATTGTCAATAAATTGAGTGCTATTTTAAGATTGGCAGTTGCTTTGGATAGGCGGCAAATTGGAGCAATTGTGAAAGTGCAATGTGAATATCTAACTGAACAACAAGAATTCCATCTCAAAATTTATCCGTCCCGTGCTGATGATGACTGTGCTTTAGAACTATGGAGTTTGGATTATAACAAGGGTGTATTTGAATCGGAGTTTGAAGTGAAATTAGTAGCAAATTTAGAGCTTAATATCGCTGCATTTAGTTAGATAAAGAAAGTGTTGGATAAATTAGGTGCATTACATTAGTGTAACGCACCTTCAAATAGGTTTGATTTACTACTCAAAAATTTTCGGTTTGTCGCTTGTGTCCTTAAGTTCTATTTACGAACTGCAAGAGCGTGGAAGTCAGCAATATTCTTACCACCGACAATGTTATCGAATCTATACAGATGAGCAGGTTTAGCACTCTTACCTCCGTTTTCAACTTCCACGACACCTAGCCCTGGGAAAATACCCACACTGTTGAAAAATACTGGGTCGTTTGCTGAGATCGGATTAGGTCCACGCTGTGTGAAAAAGGCAACTTGTTCGGAGGCTGATGTTTCTATTAAGTCTGGTGTAGGATCAGGACCTAAGGCATCACTTACTAGATCGACAAGATTAACTGCGCGAGCTTTGTTTGAACCTTCAACGTTTGGATCAAAGGGTTTAGGATTGATCTCGTGTATTGTGATGGAATTGGATGCACGATTAACTTGCCAAAGGTATTTTCCACCAACTAGTGTCACACCATGAACATCATTGCCGGATTGAGGAACTTTGAAGAAATCTGGACGCTTCGAGGGATTTTCTAGGAGAGACTTGTTGTTATACAGATAGAGAAAGTCAGCTATTTGGGGATCAGCATTGCCTGCGTTGGTCACAAAGTTGTCGCCAATCTCATAGGCAATCAATCCATTGAAGGTGGCTTCATCTTTACTGTAAATGTGTGCGATTGTCAGTGTTTCTGCATTTACGATCGCCACGCCACCATCAGCAAAAGTCACATAAACAAACTTACCTGTATCATCAACGACAGCTACAACTGGTCGGGCAGTGGCACCACTGGTAGGTACTCCTAAGGCTGTCTTTGTCTGTGGAGTATTGAAGTCCAATGTTTGAACATCACCAAAAATTTTACCTCCGGGTGCCTCATAATTTGTGGCAATCTTATGAATCCGCTGACCTGGAGTATCGGCAACATATACAAATTTGTTGTCTTTTGAGAGGTAAACAGCGTGAGAGTTGGAGTTTGGTAATCCTGGTGGAAGAATTGAATCCACAACTTCACGCTTGTTGGCGTCAATTGCGTAGACGTGAGCCGTAGTCGCATGTCCTACAATCGCGTGTGTACCGCCTTGGTTGAAAGTAATCCAGTGGGGTTTTTGACCTGGCGCAAGATTGTTCTTCTTAGCGCTGGCTGCCAAGTTAAATTGCTCAACCTTTGCATTACCTCTTAAAAAGTCTCGGTCGTTACCTGAAAAAACAAAGAGATTTCCTCCCAAAACAGTACCATCAAGGGAATCTGCTTGGTCAATAGCCCAAACCTCATAACCTGGATTTCTTGGTCGTGTTGCTGAAGCTACAGTGGACGATTCCCCGTGTATTGGGAGGGAAACTTGGGTGAATATGGTCCAAGCAATTCCAATGAAAAACAAGCATGGAATGAAGAATTTTTTCACTTTTAACCTTCCTTATTTGAGTACATGAAAGAGTCTCGTGTAACTCCTGATCACTGATTTGATGTGGTTAGATAGGATTGGGTAACAAGCGATCGCTTGTCTTTTGTTACGTTAAAAACCCTCAGTTTTGGGAGTGATAACAAAGATTTGACTAGAACAACACTGCCAGATCATTAATCACAAACCGTATAGAAAATCTCTTTGTCTGGTGAATAAAAGAACGTTGATTAAGATTGAACACAATCAGTAAAGCTATGTTCTATATGCTACGCGTTTTACGTCATAACACATATGGTCAACATTCCGTTATTGATAACATCACGCAATCTTTTGTATTAAGAATGACTTAATATTATGAATACAAAAGTTACTCCATTGAGAAATGGAGGTAGAGATTTGTATCAAAAGCGCAACATCAACCGCCAATACGGACTTGGTTAACACCCTTTCAAAACCAAGAAGCAAGCTGGGGTCTTCTTAACGAAAACCCTTATAACTGTATAAAAGTTGCAATTATGACAGACTGTCAAAGTCTACAATAAATACGGTTAAATAATCAAGTAATAGTATTATAAAGATTGCATTAATTTTACATGTATTTCGCTACGTAAACTTAAAAACTAAAGCTAACAAATCTTGACCACCTAGTAACGCAAATAAATTAACCTGCATCTGTTAGTCAGGAGTCAGGAGAAGAAACAGGACTAGTTTTCAGGACTTACGCAAAAATAACGTAGTTGCACCCGTTGCGACGTAAGTCGTAACTACAGTCAAGTTCATTCGTAACTCGTGCGTAAGTCCTAGTTTTATTCAGAATTCTTCAGGGTTGGTGAATGCGCCGCTACATTATGGTTTCCCCTAACCCTGCATGGCAAGCACCACTCAGCCTGCTGTGAATTCAGCTACAACTAAGTATTTGTTCCTTCACAAATCGAAAGAATTCGGTAAAATTAGTTAAAGTGATTTTTGCATTTGTAAAACCAAGGCATCAGCAATCTCATGCAATTGAAAATCAGTGCATCCCGACTACCCATCCCACCACTACTGTTGTTGATCGCCCCCTTTTTCTTATGGGGTACAGCAATGGTGGCGATGAAAGGAGTGATACCCCACACAACACCGTTATTTATGGCGGGAGTGCGTTTGATACCGGCTGGGGTACTTATTCTGATAGCAGCAGCATTGATGGGTAGACCTTTGCCCAAGGGTTGGGTAGCGTGGTTGTGGATTGCTTTATTTGCCTTGGTGGATGGAACGCTGTTTCAAGGCTTTTTAGCAGAGGGATTGCTCAGAACAAGTGCTGGATTGGGATCTGTGATGATTGACTCTCAGCCCTTGGCTGTGGCATTGCTATCTTTGTGGTTATTCCAAGAACATATCGGTTTTTGGGGATGGTTGGGACTAGGAATAGGAGTCACAGGCATTAGTTTAATTGGCTTGCCGGATCAGTGGATTCTCCATTTTCTCAACTCAGGCACGATTGTAGAGACATTGTCTACAGCATCAATACAACAATTGTTTGCCAGTGGCGAGTGGTTGATGCTTCTAGCAGCGCTGAGTATGGCAGTGGGAACAGTATTGATCCGGTTCGTTTGTCGCCATGCTGATCCTGTGATGGCTACAGGATGGCATATGATTTTGGGTGGCTTGCCATTGTGGGGAATTTCATCAACTGTAGAATCTGGGCAGTTGCAGAACATTGTCCCGTCTGACTGGTTTGCACTCTTGTACGCGACGGTGTTTGGTAGTGCGATCGCCTACGCATTATTTTTCTACTTTGCCTCTAGCGGCAATCTCACCAGTCTCAGTTCCCTCACCTTCCTCACACCCATATTCGCATTGTTATTTGGTAATTTGTTACTTCAAGAAGTTCTCAGTCCGTTGCAGTGGGTAGGAGTCAGCCTGACTTTAGTTAGCATCTATCTCATCAACCAGCGCGAAACTCTATCAGGGTTAAGCAAGAAAGTTGCTACAAGTGAAAAAACTATGACACAGCAACAACAAGTTTTAGAAGCGTCTGCAAAGACGATAAACAAAGTTACCTTACCTGTGAGAAAATCTGAATCAGAGATGTTGCCTTAAATAAGGTGAGACCAGCGCTGCGGGAGGGTTTCCCTCCGCAGGCGACTGGCGAACCCGG
>NZ_QMEB01000023.1:0-18213 GCF_012912135.1 Brasilonema bromeliae SPC951
AGTATGGTGCAAGATCTGAGAAAGGCTAAAGTGTCAAGGCTCAAGGATGAAAAATTTTCATCCTTGCTTGTTTCTATTTGTATTTCTTTTGGCGAAATGAAGTAACTAAGCTTTTCGCTTAACTTGATAAATCGAGAAAATAAAAACTTACAGTAGGGAATTATCTAATATTTCTTGCAAGCAACGCTCGCTAAGATAGTTTCAATATTCATTGAGAAATGCGTTAAAGATATAAACTATGCAGACAAAAGAAGCCCCTTTCCCTCTTCGGCTTTGGACAGTGAAGGAATATCATAAAATGGCAGAGTTGGGAATTTTTCACCCAGAAGAACGAGTGGAATTAATCGCAGGACAGATTGTTAAGATGAGTGCAAAAGGAACTATCCATACTACTACTGTCAGGCGTATTGCTAATGTTCTGCGTGAGAAATTACAAGGTCAGGTAGATATTCATACTCAAGATCCAGTCCAGTTAAATGATTTTTCAGAACCAGAACCTGATATTGCTGTGGTAAAAGTCGATCCACTCGATTACGTTGACCACCATCCTACAGCCTCAGAAGTATATTTGATTATTGAGGTAGCAGACAGTAGCTTTAAATATGATTGCGAGACTAAAGGTAAAGCCTACGCGAAATCAGGAATTCTAGATTATTGGGTACTAGATGTTAATAACCGTAAACTCCATGTTTTTCGAGAACCAACTCAAGAGAAATATCACAGTGAAGTGATTTTTTCACAAGAGGCAATTATTTCACCTTTGAATTTTCCTAACTTGATGATTACAGTTAGCGATATATTGCCACCAGTGATAAATAAGCCGTGACAACAATAGTAAGTGGGTCAAATTAAATATAAAACCTCACGCTGCCTCCGGCTTCCATCTGGTGCGAGTTCCCAGAGCGATTGAGGGTGAGGTCTGATCTTACAGCAGATTCCTAGACTACTCATGACAAGATATAGCTTAACAGCCCATCTGCTGACGTGAGTAAATCCGATCACTGCACAATAATATGGAAGTACAAAGATGTTATGACCACAATAACAACAATGACAATAGACAATTTTACCGTTCGACCAATGAAGAGGTCAGAATTAGATTTGGTAATTGATTGGGCAGCAATTGAAGGCTGGAATCCAGGAATTTATGATGCTGAATGTTTTTACCAAGCTGATCAATGCGGTTTTTTCGTGGGGGAGTTGAACAATGAACTTGTGGCAAGTATTTCCGCTGTTGCTTACTCTAAGCACTTTGCCGTTATTGGCTTTTATATTGTCAAACCGCAGTTTCGTGGGCGAGGTTTTGGCATGAAAATGTGGAGGGCAGCAATGGCATATCTTGGTACTGAGCGTAACATTAGCTTAGATGGAGTGATTGCTCAACAGAAGAACTACCAGAAATCAGGTTTTCAAATCACCTACCGTCATATTCGTTATGAGACTGTAGGCGGCGGTCTAGCCCCGGACGGCATTGTAGAACTCAAAACTGTGCCTTTTGATAAATTAGTTGCTTATGATCAAGAGCTTTTTCCGGCTGAGCGCAAGCAGTTCCTACAACTTTGGATAAACCAACCAAACAGTTCTGCCTTAGGGGTTGTTAGAGATGGGCATGTTGTTGGTTATGGAGTCATCCGTCAAAGCTACACAGGTTTCCGGATTGGACCGTTGAATGCTGATGATGAACAAATTGCCGAGCAACTCTTACTCGCCTTGCTTGCTTTTGCTTCTGATGCTCCAGTGTTTCTTGATGTACCAGATGCTAATCCAGAAGCGATTAAGCTGGCTCAACGTTACGGGATGAAGCCAGTCTTTGAAGTCGCTCGGATGTACAATAAAGAAATTCCTAACTTGCCTATAAATCGTGTATTTGCTGTGACAAGCTTAGAAGTTGGTTAGGTAACTCTCATTCGCCAATCAGTCATCCCTTCTAACGGTTGGTAACAGATTGTAATAACTCTGTGATGCGCCACGAAAACCCTGACACATATGCGATAGCAATTTTGTCAGGCTAACTTTCCCAAACCTTAACCTTGTCCATAAGCTCTACTTCTTGTGACACTTGTTATGGTACTCCCAAACCATATTTATTGAATAACTGGTCTATTACTTTACTATAACTTCGGATAGATGTATAATTACTCAAAAGAAGGGGAGTAGCTGCTGGCAATCATATTAGCCAGTACACCTGAGTCAACATACTGGCAATCTGCCTGGTTCAGGTGACGAGTAAGTCATTAGCTTCTTGGAAGTGAGACCTTCACTAAGTTCACATGCAAAAGTGTGAGCTTGGTGGAGTCTCACTACTCGCATCAAGCTCACACAAGAAAAAAATTCTTGAAGGAGCTTGAGAAAGTGTTAACAGCTTTTACTGCAGGTTTGTTGCTAATTACGGTTTCAGAACTAGGAGATAAAACATTTTTTATCGCTGTAATTTTAGCGATGCATCACCCACGGCGATTGGTTTTTGCAGGTGTGGTAGCGGCTTTAGCTGCAATGACAATACTTTCTGTTGTCGTAGGACAAGCAGTTTCTGTACTTCCAAAAGTTTACATTCATTTTGCGGAGATAGCTTTATTTATTGGCTTTGGCTTTAAACTACTTTACGATGCAAGTCGAATGCCTGTCTCCAGTTGTGATACAGAAGTTGTAGAAGAAGCAAAAGCTGCAGTGAAGGAGGCAGATATGCAACTGCCGAAAAAGAAAAATGCTTTAGCAATTTTAACAGAAGCCTTTGTACTGACATTTATGGCAGAGTGGGGCGATCGCACCCAAATTGCCACAATTGCCCTCGCCGCAGGAAATAACGCCATTGGGGTGACAACAGGTGCTATTTTGGGACACGCCATTTGTGCTGCTATTGCAGTTATTGGTGGCAGAATGTTGGCAGGGCGAATTTCTGAGCGGAAGCTCACCTTTATCGGTGGATTTTTGTTTCTTGTATTTGGTGTCGTCGCCGCCATTGAAGGAGCGTGAGATAAGTAGAGGAGTGCGGAAGTGTGGTAAGATTTCCCTCCCTCCGTTCTTTCCTCCGTCATCCTCACTGCTTAGGCGTTGATGTCGGCGTACTAGCGGGACTAGAAGATTCGCTAGCCTGCTTATTAATTTCGTCTTTATACTGGCTTGGTGCTAAAGCCGCAGCTTGGGTAAACAAAGTTTTTGCCTCCTCAACTTTGCCCTGTTCTTTCAGGAGCATCGCCTTTGCTAAAACGGGACGAAAATCCTGTTTATCATTGCTTATTGCTTGGTCATAAGCACTTAGAGCTTGAGTATAGTTTTTTTGAGACGCATGTACTTTACCTAAGAGTACTTGTACGGCGACTGTATCCACACTTCCAGGCTGACTTTTATTTGCTTTGCTTGCAGTATTGAGAGTATTTTGTAGCAAACTAATAGCTGCTTCCGGGCGTTTTTCAGACAGATGGAGGGTTACCAGACCTTGTAAAGCCTCAAGATTACCAGGTTTCTTTTCTAAAGCAGAACGATAAGCTGTAGCCGCTCCTTCCTTGTCTCCACTTTGCTGCTTGGCTTGAGCCAGTAGCACTGCATATCTTGTTTCTTCTGGATTGAGCTGAGTTAATTTTTCCAAAGGTTCAATTACGCTTTTGACATCACCCGCGCCCAAGCTGAGTAATTGTAGTCGAGTTTCAAGCAAGCCTCGCAGCGCCGTTTGATTTTCCGGTTCTCGCTGCAAAACTTGTGCATAACCCTGTGCAGCATTTTCCAGTTTCGATTTTAGATCAGAGGAAGGTGAAACACTTCTGGCGTTTGTGGATTTCTCAGTGGAACTTTGCGTTTCATCAAATGCCCCAATGAGTGGCACCACCGAAACTCCGACAAAAGCAAAAAGTATCAGCACCAACACTACATTAATTATCCAGTGTTTGCGAGTTTGAGACACAAAACCATCCTTAAATTCTAATGAGATTATCGTTGACCCTTCGGCTGCGCTCAGGGTCAACAGAAAAAATGAAAGTTAAAAATTTTAAAATTTTTACGGAAACCCGCGAATTGTTTGTGAATTTTATAACAAAAAGCAATATACGCATTTCATGCAACTGTTGATTTTAGGAGGAACCGTCTGAAATTGTAGCTATGATACGCTTCCGAAACTAACATAAAAACGCTAAATTACAGATTTAGGGTGTGTATGTAAAGTTTTGCGTCTTTAGTATTGCACAGAGCGTTAAGACGTGGCTGTCTTGAAAGGAAATATACTTACAAGCGCCGCACAAACGCTCTTTTCAGCTGCCTTTCTAAAATCCCACAATGGGATGTGTCTCCGCCGCAAGGAGTTTTTTATGAATTCCGACCTGATGCCGTCACCTGAATCGTCCAATTCAACTGCTTCTAAAGAAGCTTTAGAGAGCAAAGACACAGCTGCTATGAATATCAATGCAGCAACTCCTGCTTTTCAAGAAAAAAATTCACCTGTTATCTCTAGTGAGACTGCTAATGATCAGAACTTAGAAAACCGGCAACAGCCGATTCCAGATCCCAGCGAACCAATGCAGTACCGGGCTATTGGCTTAGTGCGAGGTCGCTACGTTGCCGCCAATAGCGAACAATTTACTCAAGGTTCAATAGTCACTACAGATGGTACACAACTTGAAGCCGTCCTTCTGGGTCGGATTATGAGTTTAGTCAAAAATCATTTGGATTTGGAAAAAGAACATCTGTGGGTTGTTTATCCGCGTACTCGGCAAGAAAACGACAAATTACATATACAAATTGTCGGAGTTTGGGAGCCGGAAAACTTGGCTAAACATCAAATAGCCAATGACGAGCAAGATTCGGCTTCACAAAAAGATTTGCCAATACCGGGCACTAATGGTTCATCAAGCGCCCTCATCCCCTCATCAGAAGTTCCAGATGGTGATTTTTCTGTTCGTGGCGAGGTTGTTTACCAGTCTTATGAAGCTGAACACTTAGTCATCAAAATTAGGCAAGCTGCGCGCAAACAAGATGACAAACCAAAGTATTTCAAGTTGAAAATTAAAGGTAAGCTTGAAGCCAGAGCAGTCGGTAAGTTTTGGGATTTACAAGTCAAGCGCGAAACTGACTCATTAGTAGTAGAAAGCGCTGAGGCGATCGCTGATTTGCCCAAAAAGCGCAGACCACCACAAACCAGACATGGCGGCGGAGGTCGTCGTCCTAGTGGAAAAAAACCATTTCCTCCAAGACCACGCAACGGCGAAATTCCACGCCCAGTAAAGAAAACAGGCGACACAGGTGCGGCGTCAATACCAATATCCTCAAAACCCATACCTAAGCCCGTTAAGCGTCTGAAGCCACCGGAACAGTAAGAGGACAAGGGGGAAGGGAGTGAGGCAGTGATATCATGTCCGGATGAACACTTATAAAACGAAGAACCTCACCCCGCCCTCCACCGCACCCCTCTCCTTAATCACCCCTCTCCTTAATAAGGAGAGGGGATGGGGGTGAGGTTTTGTCCTCTTGTCCTCTTAAAATTCCGTCCACCTGTCTTGCGGAAGAAAAGACCGCTGCATCTCAATTGGTGCAACAGGCTCTGTTAAAGTAAAATCACCACGTAAAATCGATTGTTTCAACTCCACGGCAACTTGCCTAGAGAGAAATAAACTAGCAAGGGGTGCAACGCGCACTGTTCTGCCTTCTATGGTGATTCGTCCAGATTTGAGTTGGGCGTAACTGACTAAACCAAAGGTAGGACGAACACGCCGGGGAATGGAAAAGTCTACTATTGGGGCTACCAAGTCTTTATCTTCAACTGCACATCTTGCAACGACTTCTTCGTTCAACACAGGGAGTGGTACACCCACTCCCAACATCAAAGAAGGACCGTAACTTTTAAAGTAACACCCACGCACCCAACGAGCATCCATTTGCTTGGCATCACCAATTAAAGCTAAAGTTGCAGCCGGTCCAATGGGTGTATGATTGGGCAATCGTTTTTGTAAAGGAAAGTGCTGAGTGCCTTCCCAAGCAACATAACCAATACCGCCTCCTAGAAAAATTCGTGTGCCAATCCCTACGAGTTGTAGATCTGGGTCGTTGAGTAGGGGGGAGATGGCACCAGGGTTAGAATAGACGGCATTGCCTAAACGCGGTTGTAGAGGACCGAGGTATGTGTGGAGTGGGCGATCGCCCCCATTCACGCCTACTATAAAATTTTGATAAAGATTGCGTGGATTGAATAAATAAAACTGATTAATTGTTTCACGGGTAATTGTGGTTTCAAAACTGCCTCTAGGATAGCAATCAGTCACTTGTCCTTGTGCTCGAATGTGTACAGCTTTACCAGCTATCAAATCTTCAATGACATGACCGCCACCCCGTTCCCGAACTTCTTCGCCGTCCATGACTTCCACGGCGCAACTCGCACCCAAGTATAAATCTACGGCTCCAAAACCAGAGTATGCCGGAACACCATCAAACCAGCAACGGCGAATTTTTATCGGTGGATCAGTATGTCCTAGGTTAACAATGGCACCACTAGACTCCATTGGCTCAAAAGTGCCAGTAGTAATGACATCAACTTCCTTAGCAACTTTGGTAACACCTACTTCTGCAACTCTTGCCTTTAATTCCTCAATAGTTAACACCACCGCCAGTTTCTGGCTAATTTTGTCATTAATCTCCGCAATTGTTCGCATATTGATAGTAGCTAATTAACAGAGTTATAACAGGATTGCTGCTTTATGAGTATAGTACGAGCTTCTTGGGATGAGAAAACAAGGGAAGTCAAAAATAAAAAGTAAAAAACTCTTTCGACTCTTAGAGGTATACCTATGGCTTTAGCGTATCCCGAGGGCGGGACGCTTTGCGACGAGCGCGTCTCCAAAGGAGATACACCAGTTGATGCCAGATACGACACTGTCGGGCATTGCTAAAGTTAAGGGGCGCACGGAAACCCGACTGCTCCTTTGTGAGGACTCAACGCACTGGCTGCTGTAGCCTGACCGAACCCGAGTCGAGCAGTGGTTTACTTTTGTTGTTTGACTTTCCATCCGTTTTCCTTCTTGATTTTGTACAGATAAACAGGCTAGTGTGTCGAGTAGATATTCCTAGTCGTGATCAGATGCATCTTGCGAAAGTTCCCTAAACACTAAAATCCATAGGAGACTAAAGAAAACAAAGTTAGTCTTATGGGTATTAAGGCAGCAAGTGGTGCAAATAGATAAGGAGGATTTATGCGTGCAGTACTGATGGCAGGTGGTTCAGGAACGCGGCTGCGTCCGCTAACTTGTGATCTGCCCAAACCAATGGTCCCTATCCTGAATCGACCCATTGCCGAACATATCATCAATCTTCTCAAACGGCATCAAATAACAGAAGTGGTTGCCACACTCCATTATTTACCTGATGTCATGCGAGATTACTTCCAAGATGGCAGTGACTTTGGCGTACAAATGACCTATGCCGTAGAAGAAGATCAGCCTTTAGGTACTGCCGGCTGCGTGAAAAATATTGCCGAACTTCTTGACGAGACGTTTTTAGTCATTAGCGGCGATAGTATAACAGATTTCGATCTGACAGCAGCGATTGAATTTCATAAACAAAAGAAGTCAAAAGCGACTTTAGTTTTAACCCGTGTCCCCAACCCGATAGAGTTTGGGGTGGTGATTACTGATGAAGAAAGTCGGATTCGTAGATTTTTAGAAAAACCGTCTACGAGTGAAATTTTCTCCGACACTGTTAACACTGGTACATACATTCTGGAACCAGAAGTTTTGGAATATCTGCCAGCAAACCAAGAATCTGACTTTTCTAAAGATTTGTTCCCGTTGCTATTGGCAAAGAATGAGCCAATGTATGGTTACATTGCCCAAGGTTATTGGTTTGATGTCGGTCACTTAGATGCTTATCGTGAAGCGCAGTACGATGGGTTATATCACAAAGTCAAACTTGACTTTGCCTATAACGAAGTTTCCCCTGGCTTGTGGGTAGGTCAAAACACTTATATTGACCCAGCAGCGCAGATTGAAACTCCAGTAGTCATTGGTGATAATTGCCGCATTGGAGCAAGAGTACAGATTGAAGCCGGAACCGTCATTGGGGATAATGTCACCATTGGCTCTGATGCCAATCTCAAGCGTCCGATTATTTGGAATGGAGCGATCCTTGGCGACGAGGCAGAACTCAGTGCTTGTGTTATTTGCCGTGGTGCGCGTGTAGACCGCCGTGCCCATGTCTTAGAAGGTGCTGTGGTTGGTTCGCTTTCGACTGTGGGAGAAGAAGCCCAAATTAGCCCATTTGTGCGGGTGTGGCCCAGTAAAAAGATTGAGTCTGGGGCAATTTTAAATATTAATTTGATTTGGGGTAACACTGCCCAACGTAATTTATTTGGGCAACGAGGCGTCCAAGGACTAGCCAATATTGACATCACCCCAGAATTTGCGGTGAAATTGGGAGCAGCATACGGTTCAACTTTGAAACCAGGTTCTCGGGTAACAGTTTCTCGTGACCAACGCAATGTCTCTCGCATGGTTACTCGCTCATTAATTGCTGGTTTGATGTCAGTAGGTATCGATATTCAGAACCTAGATGCCACAGCTATTCCAATAACTCGCACAGTGATACCCACTATGCCAGTCAGTGGTGGAATTCATGTGCGGGTGCATCCAGACCGCCCCGACTATATCCTAATTGAGTTTATAGATGCCAAGGGAATCAATATCACCAAATCCTTGGAAAAGAAAATCGAAGGGGCTTACTTCAAGGAAGATATGCGCCGGGCGCAAATTCATGAAATTGGTGATGTTGCTTACCCCAGTCAGGTGATGGATCGATACTGCACCGCTTTTGAGAAGCTGTTACATATTGATAGTATTCGCAACAGTCGGGCAAAAGTCGTTATTGATTACGTTTATTCAGTATCTGGAGCTGTGTTACCCCAAATGCTAGATAAGTTTGGGGCTGATGCAGTGGTGTTGAATGCGAGTCTCAATAAAACTGCGATGTCAGCAGCTGAGCGCGAAGCACTTTTGACTCAGCTTGGTCATGTGGTGGAGGCGTTGAAAGCGAACTTTGGTGTTCAAGTTTCCGCGAATGGAGAACAACTCATTTTGGTTGATGAATCTGGCATTTCTATTCGTGGAGAAATGTTAACAGCACTGATGATAGACATGATGTTAACTGCTCACCCCAGAGGAACAGTGGTGGTACCAGTTCATGCTTCTAGTGCAGTGGAACAAATTGCTCGTCGCCATGATGGTAAGGTCATTCGCACAAAAGCAAATCCCACAGCATTAATGGAGGCTTGTCAGAAAAATTCCAATGTGGTGTTGGGTGGTAATGGCGACACTGGCTTTATTGTGCCGCAATTGCATCCAGGATTTGATGCTATGTTCCCCACTGCTAAACTGATTGAGATGCTGACGATACAGGAGCGCTCTCTCGCCTCTGTACGGGCAGAATTGCCGCGTGTGGTTCACAAAGCATATACAGTACGTTGCCCTTGGACTGTCAAAGGAGCGCTGATGCGCCACTTAGTGGAAACTCACCCAGCTCAAAATCTGGAGTTAATTGATGGAGTGAAAATTTGTCAACCGTATGATGACAGTTGGGTATTAGTATTGCCGGATGCTAGTGAACCAGTAGTGCATTTGTACGCTAACAGCAATGATCGCGATTGGGTAGACGAATCATTAAGACAATACCGTGCTCGCGTGCAGGCGTTTGTTGAAAGAGAAGAAGAACAAGCTGTTGCTGAGGTGTAATTAGCGACTACAAATGACTAATGGCTCCTAGCCATTAGTCATTTCTCTTGCTCTACTTACCTTGTAGAGTTTTATCTTCTGATTCTTTTACTCATATTACGCGGAAAGTGACAGAAGATGGGTATTTCTGCCGTTCTGTGCTAAACAGTACAACTACGAACTATAACGCTACGAACTTGTGAATGTTGTACTTAATGAACTATTTCTGGCGTATCTGTCATTAGCCTTTTTGTATCCCAATTAATGGTAAAATCAGATGACAGCTGACTGAAAAAATGTAACTAAAGTCGAATAAAAAATGGGTGACGGAAATGACAATTACAGTTCCAGCAACCACTACACTGAAGGAGTTTTTGGAACTTCCATACGTTGATGAGTCACCAGCTTGGGAGTTTATGAATGGAGAAGCGATTCAGAAACCGATGGGAGGAGGTAAACACAGCCTGTTGCAGAAAAGTTTAATTGCAGTGATTGATGCAGCAGGAAGTCAGTACGAAAGCTTTCCAGAATTACGCTGTACTTTCGGTAATCGTTCAGTAGTTCCTGATGTCGTGGTTGTCGCCATTCATCAACTACCGCTGGATGATAGCGGTGAGATCATTAGCAGTGGTATTGACTTTCCTCCACCTTGGGTGATTGAAATCCTTTCCCCTGCTCAAAGTCAGACCAAGGTAACAGGCAACATCCTGCACTGTCTGAAAAATGGTACTCAGCTAGGATGGTTGATAGATCCGAGCGAACGCTCTATCCTAGTTTACCATCTTGATCGGCTGCCGGATTTGTTGACTGGAGCAGATGTTTTACCCGTGTTAGAAAATATAAACCTGACACTATCCGTTGACGAAGTCTTTAGTTGGTTGAAGCGCAGATAAAGTTTTCAGGCGATCGCCATTGGTGTCTCAGGGGTAATGAAAAAATTAATAATTAGGTCTATTGAGAAAAAGCGATATATTTTAAGTATAGCAGTCGAAGCATAGTTTAGGACATAATAGAAATAAATGACTTGAAAAAAAATGCCAGCTTCTTATAGTTACGATTTAAGAACTAAAGTGATTAATGCGATTGATGGCGAAATGAGAAAAACTCAAGCAAGTCGCATCTTTGAAATTAGTCGCAATACAATAGAGACCTGGTTAAATAAGAGAAAAGAAACCGGAGATTATCAGCCCAAAGTAGGATATCAACAAGGGTATAACCCGAAAATTGCTGATTTAGAAGAATTTCAGCGATTCGCTCAGATAAATGGCAGTAAAACTCAAGCAGAAATGGCAGAAGCTTGGTCAGAAAAGATTAGCGATCGCACTATAGGAAAAGCCTTAAAAAAAATTGGTTATACCCGAAAAAAAAACTTACGGTTATCGAGAAAGGGATGAAGAGAAAAGGCGGGAATTTCGAGCAAAAATTAGTCAAAAAAAATCATCGCAGCTAGTTTACGTTGATGAATCGGGAATAGATAATAGAGAAGACTATGGTTATGGATGGAATCCCAAAGGAAAAAGATTTCACGATTTAAAATCAGGAAAAAGAAACATCAGAGTTAGCATTATCAGTGCTTTGTGTCAAGGTAAATTAGTGGCTCCACTAACTTTTGAAGGTTCTTGTAATCGGTTAGTTTTTGAAAAATGGCTCGAAGAAAAACTTTTAAGAGAACTCAAATCAGGACAGACAATTATTTTAGATAATGCCACTTTCCACAAATCTCAGAAAAATCGTGAATTAATTGAATCAGTTGGGTGTGAAATTGAGTATTTGCCACCCTATTCTCCTGATTTGAATGATATCGAACATTATTGGTTTCCCATTAAAAATCGAGTCAGAAAGTCACAAGGGGCTATCGAAGATTTTCGGGAGAGAGTTGATACAGCTATTCGTTTAACGTCCTAACCTATACTTCGATTGCTATAAGCTTAATCAGCGATATGAGAATGAAATTGAAAACATTATGTCATCCCTGTGATTAATTCGGGTCTTGAAGATATTTTAACATCCCATTTTCATTAAAAATTCCTTTTAATTCCAGGGAAGAAAGAACCTTTTCTCTATTCCTTTTCTCGCAATCAGCAAATAGTCTACTGCCTTCAACTTTCATGTTATAGCAAGTTTTCTGAAAAGTACTCTCCTCTGATATCGCATTTATTCTCAGTTGTCCATTATCGTTTTCGATTTGCTTCAAATGGATTGAGGTTGAGTTCGGTTCACTACCAAATTTTCGACAAGTGGCTTGCAGCTTAACATAGCTTTTGTCATCGGGAATTAGAATATTAAAGTTACTGCATGTTTCCGAAAATTTAGTAGGCTTTGAATTCATATGGGATGTAAAAAAACTTATTAAGACTCCTGTGACTATTATTCCAAATACTTGAATTGCAGTCAATCCAAAAAAATTTCTTTTATGGTCACAAATTATTTTCAACAGTGATTTATGTTTGGATACATTTAATAGACGACTGAAAGTATCTGACACCTCAATAGCGAGTTTGGGCTGTCCTGTCATAACGCTTAAAAACAAGTAGTCTCGTAATGGACTACCTTTGATCACTCTTATAGACAAGAGGTGAAGTACCGCATCAGCAAGTTTAGGCAGAAAACTGTGATGCTTTTTTGCGACTTCTAATTGCAGTCTACCAACAGATCCTTGAACAGCAGTGATCAGTAAATCTTGGAGTGCAGTGCGGATTGCATGTTTCTGTTGGTGTGTAAAAGTTGCAATCAAAACAGAGCGCAACCAATCTGGCATGTTACCATAGCGAAACCAGGGTAAGCGAGCCAGATTAGTCGGTGAACACACCTCTAAAAGACAATGCCCTTCTGCTGTTTTGAGAACATTACCCAGATAGATTGTAATGTTCCAATGCAACTCTGGAAAAACAGCGCAAGCACTCAGCCAGTAAAAACCGTCTTTGCCGAGATATTCTTGCAATGAGTTTAACATTGCATTGATCTGCTCAGGTTTGGGTGGATTGCGCTCAAGCCAGTAATGAGGTCGAACACGCAACGGTTCTGGTAGAGAAATTTGGTCTTTTTCAGAGAGAACGTAAGTTGCAGATCCCTGATGTAGAACTTGGCTAAGCACCCGCACCCCTTTAGGTGTTGCAGGTAAAATAATAAACTGCCGTGCGAGTTCTAACTCCTGATATCCCCAATTTTCTACAGGTTTTGGCGTGAGAATAGCCCGACTACCCCAGGTTGTCATTTGACTTACCCAAGGTTCTGGCTCACCAGTTTGAGTACTAAATAGCTTCTCTGTATCTGAGACGATAACAAGGCGATGTTGAGTATATTTTGCTATTATTTCGTGGAGTTTTTGTGGAGAGCTTGTACCATCATAGGACAAGCAAATTCGCGGATCATCATCGAAGAAATAGCTTGTGATAAAAACTCCATTGTGTTGAAGGCGATCAACCATCTCTTCCATAAATTTAGCCTGATGATCTCGATAACTGACGCGATTAATAAGAAAGAGATACTCCGGAAGAACTTGGCGAGTACCGTATACTGGTGTCAGCCATCCTCCTTGGCGAAGAGTGGCGTCAATAGTTGTATCAACATCAAGTTCATGAGATGGGATACGGATTCGTTGCCTTAAACTTTGAGCAGCGTGTATAAACATAATTGTAGGGAATAAGTTTTGCTCAAAGTCACGAATGGAAATCTTATGTAGCTCAGGCTGTTCCGTAGTTCCATGACGTTGTAGGAACAGGTTCGCACGCCATAACCACCATAACCGCCAGACTAGAAAAGCAATACAAAGAGTAAGCAAAAAACAAAACAGTGATATCTGCCAATCCAGTGGAAAGTCCGAATTAGGTTTTGTTGCAGAAAATGTCGTTGCAGAAGGTTGTGTTGCAGAAGATTTTGTTGCAGAAGATTGTGTTCCAGAAGATTGTGTTGCAGAAGATTGTGTTCCAGAAGATTGTGTTCCAGAAGATTGTGTTACCTGAGCGCTATCATCTTTTATAGACTGCTCGAAGAGAATGGGTAGAAAAATGCCTGTTAGAACAATTGCAATAAGTGTCTGAATCAACTGACGGAAGCCCCGTCGGACTTTTCCTAATTCTTTTGACAGTGCTTGGGCTTTTACATCTGCTCTCTCGGTTGCACGAGGAGTATGGCTAACAAACTCAATCCACCGGTCAAAGCGTTCCTGAAAATCTTCCTGCTCAGCAGGTGAACTACAAAAGATTGGCCCAAGCAGAGTTTTGAGACGCTCTGGTCTATTCAAAGTTTCACCCTGAGCAGTTAGTGCTAAGATTAAATCCTGAGCTGCAATATACTGAGAAATACCAATTTTGTACCCTGCATCTCTGAGATCATCAATAAAGTCGGTTAGAACATTGGGATTCAACCAATCTGGATTATTTTTTTGTGTTCCAGCATCCATTGTTCTACAAGTTTTTTGGCTTTTTCTTGATCTTCAGCAGTTTTGACTAAACTACTGAGGGTGGGGAGAATCACATCTAATTTAGTTAAGGGATTAGCTGTATTACCAGCAAGGGTTTGTAGAGCCAAGAGCCAACCTAATAACTCAGCTGTTGCAGGTTTTTTCCTTAAACCACTTTGAGGAGCACGTAATCGATAAAACAAGTTAAGGGCATCTTGTAAAAATGGATTGCTGCTACCAGTATGAAGTCCTAAACGGTTGGCAATAATTTCTGCAAGCCGCTCATGCTTTGGGAAGGGAATATCGTAATAAATGCAACGCCGTAGAAAGGCATCTGGCAAATCTTTTTCAGTATTGCTGGTAATAATTAAAATGGGTTGCAGTGCTGGGTCAGCTTCAATTATTTTATTTCCAAACTCTGGAATACGAAAATACATATGTTCCAGTTCATTGAGCAGATCATTTGGGAAGTCACGAGGAGCTTTATCAATTTCATCAATTAAAATAACAGAACGTGCTTTGCCAGAATGTGGAAAATTTGATGGTAAAATTTGCTCAACTTCAGCCGGATTTCGGGTTCGTAAAATCGCCAGCCCCAGAGCCTGGTAGGTGATATAATCCGAAAAGCTGGCTGAGACAGTACCACTTTGGGCATCTTGAAAACGTTTCAAAGCATCATAGGTATAGAACAGATCCCGAGCGGCACTAGTAGACTTAGTTTCAAACTTCAATGGTGGGTCGAAACCAAGTTCCCAGGCAACACTGTAAGCAAATTGAGTCTTTCCAGTTCCCGGTTCTCCCGTAAGGAGAAGCGGCTGCCCTAATAGGAGGGCTACATTACAAGCATCTTTAAGTCCTTGATCGGCAGTGTAATATTCTGGCTTGAGCAGTTGAGAACGGGCAGAGACAGACAGTTTTGCTGGCGATTCATACCGCTTTCGAGTTCCATCACCTATATAAAATGGAAAGTTCATAAAAAGAGTTTATAATCTATTGCAGTACAAATTTTTACTAAGGTGTGTCAACATTTTGATTTTTGACAATCATTAATCATGAGTGTAATTAGTGACGGCTAAGTGACTTTAGTAGGCGAGTTAACTCATCAGCTAAATCATCCATAGGAATTTTATCGGATGACGTTTCTTTTTCCCAACGATAAAACATATCTTTAACTTCATCAACCAGTTTTTGAATCATTACCTCACCCACAAACTGTTTTGTTTCTTCACTGCGTACCCAGTTTTCAACATGCGTTCTGTTAATATTTGTTAATTCTGACAAGACAGTAAACGATAAACGATTGAAATGCTTAAATTTTGATGTATTAAGTACTTTTATTTCTGTATAAATCTTATTATTTATACTTTGATAGCGACGCCGCTTGCAAAAGCTTATCAAATACCAGAAAATCCGTCCAAATGAAAATCTTTCAGTGTGTTTTTGTCGTTTGGTTTGGTATTTGATAAACACACAGATTATGAGTTTTTGTCCTGGAATAAGAGCAGGCCAATTCTGCCAAAATTCCAGCAGCTTATTTAAGATTTAAAATCTTTGCTGCCGCCAATCCTCAGTGAGTAAATGAGTATGAATGATAATTGGATTTGGGTATTTGCAGAAGGTTGCATTAATTTCTTCTAAAGAGGCAAAACTATAGCCCAGAACACTATCTGCCAGATTTTTGGACAACCGATCTCTCAGTTCGTCTAAATTTTTTAATCCAGCAGGCCAGTCCAGGCAGTACTTCTTAATTACCGTCTGGTTTGGATCTAATCCTAACAATCTGGGGACAGAGAACTTTTGCAAACGCTCTAAAAATTTATCATGGCTTTGGAATTCATTGCCATGAATAATGCAAACCAGAGGTAATGGTAGAACTTGCTTTAGCAACAGTTGAAGTGCTTTAGCTAGCTCAAATTCCTGATCACTACGGTTTGCTAAATATGGCAGGAGAGAGGGAAGCTCCCGTTCAGACTGATACAGTGTTGGTTGTACATTGTCCCGCCCACTATTTTGAAAGATGACATTTCCAGCAACAAAGAAACCTCCCTTACGAACTTCCTGAACACAGAAGGCTTGGCTGCCATACATTTGACCAATAGCCTGTCCTTGATTTCGCTCAACATCTTGCTGAACTTGGGTATTGTTGTTCCCCTGAACAGCTTGCATTCCGCCACTAATTGTAGAATTTTTGTGTTTGAACTTCGCTATAGCAGGCGTTAAGTAGGACACACTCAACTGTTCCACGAAACAACTCAAACAAACTTGCGATCGCTTCGCCGCTTACCAGTTGCGTTATCCCAGAATTCTCTTCAAATGCTAAACCCTCTTTTCCCGCTCCATGTCCGGAAAAATGAACGATATGAGGCTGGTGGTCTAACATTGCACGGCGTAAATCTTCTACTCGTACTGCCCATTCAGTAGCAATTTCAAACTGATCTCGACGTTTAGCTAGTTTCAGCGCTTCCTGAATTTTCCGCGCCTCTTCCCCTAAGCGCAAAGGGTTTGTGTTCTTGGGATTTGCTGAGAACATTAAGATCTTTTTCACGGTTTTTATGAATCTGGGAAATTTGCTAACGTTCAAGCCTTAATACAAACTGAGCATACTATTTTTCGGAATTTCGGTCTGTTTCTCCTCAAAAACCAATTACTGAAACAGCTTTCTTCCGTTGTTTTGGGATCACTTCCAAATACCGCTGCAAAGTCCCCAAGTCGTTGTGAGCGCTGATTTCTTGGATGTGCCGCAAGGGAACGCCAGCATAGAACTTACAACTGCTGCAACTCCTGACTCAGAAGAAAATAGAACCTAATCCTTGACAAAATTTTGATTATGTGATATGTATAGTAGGCATAAATCACCTCGAATAAAGTCGGGGTTATTACCTTGTTCGGACATAAGCCTTCCTTCTACTTCTTATTTAGGTGTAAGTGAAATCAACTTATGCACACTGCGGAAGATAAACGTGGATTGTAGATAGAATCAAGCATTTTGCTGTCGCAGTACAATTGTTTTGCAGATACAGACAATGTTTCCACACGAGCGCGCACGTTATGCACGGGTCTAGTCTTTTTGTACAGTGCGTAAGTTCTAGAAAAAATCAATTTTCATGTGTTCTGGTGAGGCAGTGCGTTGGGGAGGACAGTAAGGCGTGCGCTCTGCGCACACCCGAAGGGCACTGGCTCCCCTTACCCCCTTACACCCCTAATTCTTGACGGCTAATTTGGAAATATTGCCAATTCCGTTTCCGGGTCAAAAAAGTGTAGTTTTTCTGGCGTCAAAGATAACCACAGTTCTTCCCCACAAGACACAAAACGCTCTGGAGGAACTCGCACTTGCACGTCCTTTATCCCAAAGGCAGATTTTTGAAAACCTGGTTGGAGAAGTTTTGTGGAAAGATATATATCATTTCCCAGATTTTCTACTAATTCCACTTGCACCTGCAGATTTTTATTTGCAGGTACGCTCAAAATTAAATGTTCTGGACGAATTCCTAAAATAAGGTTTTGATTGTCGTATTTTTGTAGAGCTTCACCGCAAACTGCTGGTAAGGTGAAGCGAAAATCACCATTGGTAATTAATTGGGGAGCATGGAACTTCACAGGGATAAAATTCATCGGTGGTGAGCCAATAAATTCTGCAACAAAGCGGTTGGCTGGACGATTATAAAGTTCCAAGGGGGATGCAACTTGTTGGAGTTGACCATGATTAAGAATAGCAATGCGATCGCCCATCGTCATAGCTTCAGTTTGATCATGAGTGACATAAATTGTCGTGACGCCCAACTGACGCTGTAGTTTGACAATTTGGGCGCGGGTTTCGGCGCGGAGTTTTGCATCCAAGTTAGAAAGCGGTTCATCCATCAAAAACACTTGGGGATTACGTGCGATCGCTCTTCCCAAAGCAACCCTTTGCCTTTGTCCACCAGACAGTTGCTTGGGTAAACGATTTAACAGGGGTTCAATTTGCAACAGTTGAGCAACAGTACGCACCTGCTCATGCACAGCCCGTTCTCTATCAGAAATATATCTCAGTCCCTTGGGAAGCGTCTTTGTCATTCCTACCAACAAATTTTCTGCCCAGTTGGAAATTCTTGTTCCCTCTGCTCCCCCTGCTTCCCCTGCTTCCCCCTTCGGGTT
>NZ_QMEB01000023.1:18223-40647 GCF_012912135.1 Brasilonema bromeliae SPC951
CTGCAGGAGGGTCTCCCTCCGTAGGTATCTGGCGTTGGAAACCCTCCCGCAGCGCTGTCTCACCTGCTCCCAAAGCTTCCCCACCTCGCAGAGGACGGCGTCGTAGCCCAAAAGCAATGTTGTCATACACGCTCATATGGGGATAGAGGGCGTAATTTTGAAACACCATTGCGATGTCGCGTTCTTTGGGGGGTAAATCATTGATGAGGCGATCGCCCACCCAAATATTACCGCCCGTCATCGTTTCCAAGCCAGCAATTAACCGCAGAAGGGTGCTTTTTCCACAACCGGAAGGTCCCACCAGCACCATAAATTCACCGTCTGCGATCGTTAGGTTAATCCGCCGCAGGACGTTGAGGCTTTCTCCACGGTGAACAACTGTATCGCCAACATTTCCAGATGTGAGAGAGGGTTGTGTTTGGGATACAACACCTTCCCCTCTTCGCGGGGGAAAACTTTTATAAACGTTTTCTAAAACAACTTGCGCCACGAGAATTTAAGGTAACTGTAATAGTCACTAGTCATTAGTCAGTAGTTATAAATTACTAAAGACAAAGGACTAACGACAGATAACGAAGGTTTAGCGCTTATCATACACGCTAGAAGAGAATACGAAAAGTGAACTACCTACACCGACCTGACGGTACGGTTAGGAGCATCTGCCGTCGGCTGTGCCGACAGTCACGCATGTGCCGTCGGGTTTCCCGACAGTCCCGCACCTGGCGTGGTTTCCCCATTCGCGACTGTCGTCTCAACACGCTCCCTGGGTACAGGTACAGTGTGAGCCTTCTTGCTGAATTAGGTAAAAACGTGACCTAAGCGCGAAGTTAATCGCTTTTGGTATTTTCCCAGCTCATGTCAAGATAAATTTCTAAGTTTTTATTTTTGTTGTGTTCATTATTACAAATGACCAATGATTCATTAAGAGTTTTTTATGGTACAATTATACTAATTAAGTGTCAAAATCAATGCTTTTTTCAGTCAGGCGGAGGTTGTAAACAGGGTATTGCTCGTTGTTTGCGACAATTGCTTGGCTTTTATGCTAGAAATGACTGAAAACTGAGCTTTTTCAAATAAATTTGTCAAAAAGCCAGATATTTTCATGATTGATCTATCTTCAAAAGCGTTTATGCGAATCCCTTCATCCACTCTTTCCGACATTCTATCAATCAGCAAGGGCGCTACATCTTTTTTTATCAATTAGCACTCTATTTTGACAAGGAGGATTTCATTTCATGAATAGTTGCATATTGTTAGCAGAAATTATTCAAGAACCACAACTGCGCTTTACAGCAGATAACCTGGAAGTGACTGAAATGCTGGTGCAGTTTCCTTCAGTGCGAGAGGGAGAACCTCCGGCAACCTTAAAAGTGGTAGGCTGGGGAAACTTAGCAAAAGAGATTCAGCAAAACTATCACCAAGGCGATCGCGTTCTTCTGGAAGGACGTTTAGCAATGAATACCATCGAACGTCCAGAAGGGTTTAAAGAAAAACGTGCTGAATTGACAGTGCAAAAGATTCACTCTCTGGGAACAGCGATTGATACTAGCTCATCACCAGCAGCTGTCAACACACAATTAACGCCTGTAGCATCTCCTCCAAAAACGACTCCTACTCACGAGTCGCCCCTCCCCACACCAACTCCAGTCACAAGCAACGTTGGTGTTCTTCCCCAAGACGACAGACCACAACAACGCAGATCCCAAAGCACTAATCTTGAGCGCAATATTGAGCGCAATACCTATGGAGTCACACCAACCGAAGAACCAGATCCGGACGATATTCCGTTTGTGCGATCTGTTTACTCCCGAACCAGTTGGGCACATGAGTTATGTGACTCTTATGAGTTAGAAGCTAATGCTTACTCAAAAACAGTAGAGCAAATTAAACCCTAAAAAAGTTGAACTTGCTTAACAGGGTGATGGTAGTGTGAAATTTCACCCCTGTGGGATTCCCAGTCACAGAACATACCACACCCTGAGATTGATTATCAAAAAATGCATAGAAATCTATACTGTGAGAGTATTTTCTTGCGATAATTCCCAAGGGGTAAACGGAGATTTTATGGAGCAAAATAAATGACTCTCAAACGGTTGGGTTTAATCATACTGACACTGGTTGCAACACTGTTTGCAGGCTCGGCTTTGTTGGGTAGTTGGCAGGAACCTCAGTTCCAAAGTCGTTTGGAACTCTACCAAACGAATATTGTGCTACAAGCTGCTTCTTGGGAACCGCCAAATGACAACACAGATTTGAAGCCATTGCAAGATGCACTCCTTGGCGTCAAACCTGTTGAAAGCGCTACAGAACAATATCAACAGACGCGCCAATCTGCTCAAACTAATTTGGAAAAAGCGAAAAAGCAACTAGCACAGGTTCAGTCTCAACCCGCTACGACTCCTACAACCCCAAAATCGCAATCGGAATATCCTCCTGTTAGTAACACCTCAAGTGAATTACAGCAACAACAATTGCAGCAATCGCTCAAAGGACTGCAAAAATTGATTGCTGAATTAGACTTGCGACTGGGAATTTTACAAGCGAATCAAGGAAAGATAGATGCAGCTTTGAAAAGTTGGAGTCAATTGCAGCAACGATCAGACATTAATCCTGAATTTGATAAAGCTGCTGCTGTTTTGGCTGGTCTTTGGAGTGATCCCCCGCGTATTTTGCCAAATGCTGAACGACTGATTCAAAATAATTTAGAAGGTTGGTTTCGCTATACTGCTGTTGATCAGCTATACCGACTTCAACAACGTCAAGATGGTTTAGCAGATCTTGAAACCATTCAACAAAAAACCGCTGAACAAGCTATTTTGAAATTAGCAGTTATTGGTACTATTCCTGCCCTAACAGCATTTTTTGGTGTCGGGCTGGTGATATTTCTGATAGGTCAGCGCCTAATCAAAGGGAAAACATCTCTATTGGCTGAAAATTCAGATGTGCGTTGGTCAACACCTTGGGATGGTGAAACAATTTTACAAGTTTTTGTCATAGGCTTTTTCTTGATGGGACAAATCATAGTGCCCCTGACAATCCAACTGCTTCCCCTACAGCGTCCTACCCAAAATGTCAGAATACAGGCATTGTATGTCTTGATAAGTTACCTGTTAGTGGCATTTGGTGCCCTATCAGTGCTGTATTTATCTATCAAACGCTTTTTTCCTCTACCAGAGAACTGGTTTCGTTTTCGGTTACAGGGTAGCTGGTTTTTATGGGGGCTGGGTGGCTATTGCGTAGCTTTGCCCATAGTAGTGGTTGTGTCTTTAATCAATCAACAGCTATGGCAAGGACAAGGTGGTAGCAATCCTTTGTTACAACTGGCATTAGAAAGCCAAGATACTGTGGCGCTTGCTATATTCTTCTCTACCGCTGCTATTGCTGCCCCAATTTTTGAAGAAGTTTTGTTTCGCGGCTTTTTGTTACCCTCCCTTACCCGTTACTTATCTGTATGGAGATCAATTCTTGCGAGTGGTTTTCTGTTTGCAGTTGCTCACCTCAGCTTATCTGAAATTTTACCGCTCTTCGCTCTAGGTATTGTCTTGGGTGTTGTTTACACGCGATCGCGCAACCTCCTTGCTCCCATGCTTCTTCACAGCCTTTGGAATAGCGGCACTTTGTTAAGCTTGTTTGTCTTAGGTAGTAGTGGTCAATAATACTTTGTGTTTGCCGAAAACAATACTTAGAAAATTTTCGTGATTTTTACAAAACTTTACAAAATAATTCTTGGTATTTAGTGCACATTAGTGCTATTTTTAATGCACAGATATTGTCAAGGGTAAAACTTACTACAATTTTTTGTAAGTATAAAAGTCTAAACCCTTCATAAGGTGAAATAAAAAACTAGCAACTCCACTTTTGATGAATCGTCAAGATCCTTATAACGTGGAGTGCAAGAACTTATCTGATTGTAGAGGGCAGTTAAGCGCTTAAAAACATATTAGTATGTCAACGAAAATTAAAAAATTCCGGAAATAACAATGCTTAAATTGTAAAAAGTAAATGGCATCACCTTAGCTTTGCGTAAATGCCCGAAAATTCTTTTTAGAGTTCTTTTCTGGCATGAAATTTCGTCGCAAAACTGCTGTACTGGAATTTCTCGTTAAAGTAAAGAAACAGGGGTTATTGAGGAGTGCAGTTTCAGATGCTGTCTGAAAACTTGCTCAATTCTAAACTTTAGTGTCCTTTGTAAAGGAGTGGCATGCCACTTTTGTATGTTGGTTTTTGTATTTCGGTCGTATTTCCACTGAAAGACAAAAAAGTATGAAGATCAAGTAAGCAGACAAACAGAACTTATTTGAGAAAAATATACAGTCTTAATTTTATACATCACATAGAAAGTGCAGGAGCTTGATACATATGGCAAATCTTACTCCCAGTCACGCCACCAAACAACTTTTGGCTGGATACTGCGGCATTATTTTTGGAGGTTTTGGTGTTCATAAATTTATTCTTGGGTATGCACCAGAAGGATTGATAATGCTGGTCATTTCTTTAGTGGGTGGTTATTTTACCTACGGTTTGACATTGTTGATTATGCAGCTTGTGGGTTTAGTTGAAGGGATGATTTATTTGAACAAATCCCATAATGAATTTGTTGATACTTACTTCCTTAAAAAGCAGGGGTGGTTCTAGAAATCTTTATCCCAGTATTGAATCTGTTTTTTAGATTTCTATTCTCGGTACATCAGGTCATAATTTTACAGCAGTAGGATGGGCACTGCCTATCCTATCAATGAATATGCAAAACTTATGGCTATTTGCAGCAGATAGCTACTATTCCTTATTCCTTGCTTATGTGTTACAAACCGGAAAATTCAATCTCTTTTTGATTCATTCACCTTTGAGTAAATATGTTTCTGTATTGATCACAATAGTCTTGGGCAAAACGCAGAAGCCGGAATGTTTCCAAAAGATTTTGACGCTTACTTTGTAAGTATGGCAAGTCATCCAGTCATAGAGAATGACTGCTGGAGGGCGCAGCGTGTCCGCAGGACATATTGTGACGAGTGATTCTGAGTTCTTTCTGATTCAGTATCGATTCATTATTAATACCAATAAATCAGAAGTCTACTACTGACTATTAACAGACTTTTTGTTGACTCGCAAATATTTTATTTCTTCTACGAATATGCTAACGCTTAAACGTAAAAATGTAACTTGGACTATACTCAGCTTATTAGGATTCGTGTATTTCTGTACGATGTCTAATATGGCAATAAATCCTTTCTGGAGAAGCGAGATGACTTTGATTTCACTACAAGCTGTTGCAGTGATATCTGTCACTTATTTTCGTTTGACTCGTCGGTGATAATATTCTTTTTAGTGAAAATGTTACGGAAAATCAATTAGAAATTCAAAACGCAAAATGTTTTTCCATAACAGATACACAACTACACCCCAATGCACTCATAAATTAATAAAACTTAACAATTATGACAATCAGTCAAAGCTTTGGATTTCGCCTACGCTCAAATTAAAGACGCTTTTAGAGAGGCGTTAAAATTTCTTAGCAAACCCAAAAACTTTCCATGCAAATTGTCTCAAAAACTAACCTTTCCCCAGAAGCAGCCTCGACGACAGAGAAAATCACTTTGGATGTCACAGGCATGAAGTGTGCTGGTTGTGTAAGGGCAGTAGAACGTCATCTGACTCAGTATCCTGGAGTCAAAAGTGCCTGTGTGAACCTGGCGACAGAAGTAGCAGTTGTAGAATTGGAAGCTGGTGCGGTAGATGCGGATGCACTAGCTAAAAAATTGACAGCAGCTGGGTTCCCAACTCAACCTCGGAAACTTGGTGGAAAAGTAGCAGGAGAGACACAATTAATACAAGATCCAGTCCAACGACAGCGGCAAGAAATGCAAGCTGTCAAACGGCAATTCCTCATTGCTGTCGTTCTGCTAGTTTTATCGTTTGTTGGTCATGTTGCTAACATTAGCGGTCACGTGATACCAGTGTTGCATAACATCTGGTTCCACTGTGGATTGGCAACGGTAGCACTTCTGGTTCCTGGTCGTCCAATTTTAGTGGATGGCTGGGTGGGTTTACGGCACAATGCACCAAACATGAACACCTTGGTGGGATTGGGAACACTCACAGCTTACACCGCTAGTTTGGTTGCCCTGCTATTTCCCCAACTTGGTTGGGAGTGCTTCTTTGATGAACCAGTGATGATGTTGGGCTTTATCTTACTGGGACGGACACTAGAAAAACAAGCTAGAATTCGCGCGGCAGCAGCATTTAAGGAATTGCTTGCTCTTCAACCACAGCTAGCGCGGTTAATTGCTAAGCCTAAGACGACTGAAGCAACTCCCTCAGTCTCTTCCAGTGCAGGGGTCGTAGAAATTCCAGCTGAGTTGGTGCGTGTTGGTGAATGGTTACAGGTTTTGCCAGGAGAGAAAATCCCGGTTGATGGTGAGGTGCGGGAAGGACAAACAACAGTCGATGAGTCCATGCTGACTGGGGAAGCAGTACCAGTGACAAAGCAACCAGGAGATTTGGTGACAGCAGGGACACTTAATCAATCAGGGGCGATCGCAGTTCAAGCAACTCGCGTTGGAAGTGATACAACCCTAGCTCAAATCGTCGCCTTGGTAGAAGCCGCACAAACCCGTAAAGCGCCTGTACAAAAATTAGCAGATATAGTAGCTGGATACTTCACCTACGGTGTGTTGACAGCATCTTTGTTGACATTTGTCTTCTGGTACTTTTTTGGAACCCACATCTGGCATCACGCCGTTATGGCGTATGCCATGCAAATCTCTCACCACTCCTTATTCAGCACATCTCATACCCCACACCTGACAATCTACACACCACTCCTAGTGAGTTTAAAGCTAGCAATTGCCGTCATGGTCGTCGCTTGTCCCTGTGCTTTAGGACTTGCCACACCAACAGCGATTCTAGTGGGAACAGCTATTGGTGCGGAACGGGGTCTATTAATCAAAGGCGGTGACATTTTAGAAAAAGTTCACCAGTTAAACACAGTGGTGTTTGATAAAACTGGTACCCTTACCACAGGTCGTGCCGTAGTAACAGATTGCCTACCTTGTCAAGCAGAGGAAGAAAATGCTTTTCGTACCCCTGTTGCTCTTCTTCAACTGGCTGCAGCGGTAGAAAGCGGTACAATTCATCCTTTAGCAACAGCAATTCAACAAGAAGCGCAACAGCAAGAGTTATCTATTCCAGATGCTGCAGACTTTCACACAGAACCAGGACTTGGCGTTTCTGCTGTAGTAGAAAGTACTTTGGTGCTTTTAGGGAACTGCGACTGGTTGCAATGGCACGGTATTTCTATCAGTGAAACTGCCCAAAAACAGTCTCAAGAGTTAGCTGCAGATGGAAAAACAATAGTTTTTGTGGCAGTTGGAGATACAGTAGCCGGACTCATTGCTGTTCAAGATACTCTAAGACCAGATGCGAAAGCTACAATAGAGAAATTACGCCAAATGGGTTTACGGGTTATGCTGCTCAGTGGAGATACGCAAGACGCCGCAAGTGCGACAGCAAAACAACTAGGACTCAATACCGGTGATGTTATGGCAGGTGTACCTCCTGTTAAAAAAGCTGCTGCCATACAAGAATTACAAGCACGCTTAACAAAGGGAAGGACTCAGCACTCTATTGTCGCGATGGTAGGAGATGGTATTAATGATGCCCCAGCTCTATCTCAAGCCGATGTGGGCATTGCTTTACACTCTGGCACTGATGTCGCAATGGAAACAGCTGAAATTGTCTTGATGCGGGATAACTTAAGTGATGTCGTCGCATCCATACAACTTAGTCGTGCAACTTTAAGCAAAATCCGTCAAAATTTATTTTGGGCTTTTGCGTATAACACCCTTGGCATTCCTTTAGCTGCTGGTGTTTTATTGCCAAGTTTCGGTTTTGTCTTAAATCCATCGGGTGCAGCTGCACTCATGGCTTTTAGCTCTGTGAGTGTCGTCACTAATTCTCTTTTATTACGACGTTTTGCTTATCGCTCTTAATTTCCTCTTTTCGAGGTATTATTTGTGATCATAAATATTTGATTTTGCCACTCTCAAGTTCAACTAGGTTGATAGATTGTTGTTTAGAGCACAAAACCTGTTAAAACTGCTACAACATCTATAGTAGTTAAAAGAGTAGAACATATTGTTCTACTCTTGTGTACAACTAAGGAATTTAAATGCATATAAGATAATTACCATAGACTTTTACTAAAAAAAATGGCAGCAAACAATACTAAAGAAATTTTGATTAATAACAGTCCAACTCACGCATTTAGCAACGATGTGTCAATGGCAGCACAAACAAATGAAAGCCATGTACTGATAATAGAACATGATCAAGAACGCAGAGAGTTAATTCTTGATCGGCCTGTTTACTCCATTGGTAGAGATTCCTGCTGCGATATCTGTTTCATAAACTCGCTGTTTGTCTCGCGCCGTCATGCCACACTCATTAGGGTACCGCGCGACGATAAGAAGCATAGCTATTATTATCGAATTGTCGATGGTGATGCTAAAGGCAAACCGAGTTCCAATGGTTTGATGATTAATGGGCGAAAAATACTAGATGGTCTGATGATTAACGGGCAAAGAATACCAGCTCATGACCTGAAAAATGAGGACGAAATCGTTTTTGCTCCTCAAGTACGTGCCATTTATTACCTACGGCGAAATAGTATGCCCGCAGGAGAAGAAACAGATTCCAGTTACGATGACATTACACTAATAGACCCCAGAATGACCAATGATATTGAGGACTAAAGGCATATTCATTCTCGAATGAGCTGTTAGCCATAAAGAATGTACTTTTATTCATCAGGGGAGCTAACACTAAACAGTCAAAAGTCCAGAAGAACTCAAGAGTGTTGATCTTTGACTGTTGAGCGGGTTAAGGTCAAAAAAGTATCAGAATTTTCGTAAAAGAGTAATTACGCCAGTTGACGGTAGTTTGGACACACCAGGAAAACCACCCACTTGTGCTACAATAAAAGACTTTGAGGTATGTTTTGGGCATAAGAGGCAGGGAGGGAAGACCCTCCTGCAAGTGTATGTTATGTCCTATACCTACAGCACGCGGCTTGGGCGAACAGGCACGCTACTTTGAACGGACATGCCCTTGTCGCACAGCAACACACTTTGCAATCAGCGCCAGTCGCCAAGGCGCACCGAAATGTCGGTGGATAGCACGCTTACTTCCCAAGGGCCCACGACCGTGCATGCACCACAGTCGCTTACCTTCTGGTACCCTCGGTGCATAGCGCTGACTATTTTTGACGAACACCAAGCGTACTAGCCTGCTATGCTCTCAATAAGATGCCAATAGCGGCAATGTTCAATAGCCTGCTTAACATATTCAAATATTTGTCGGCAGTGATTATCTCTTTGAAGTGGTAGTTCCTCATTTTTAATCACAATACTCATCCGGGTTTCTGTGTCATTAGGTCTGGTTTTATCAATCAATATTTCCACGGTTACTAGCTTGGAAATGGATACAGAACCAAGAGCTTCCCGTGCCAGGATGTAATCAGATGTATAGTATTGAACATCCAAATGACAATCTTGGAGAAGTTCTACAAGTGAAGCTTGAAGTTGGTCAGTAGGAACAGAAAGAATAAATGAACACGTATAGCGAGCCATAATAGCCCCACGCCTTGCAACAATCCGTCCATCCTATAATATCGAACCATCTAAGTCATTATAGATTCATTAAAGAATCAAAATTGAGTTTGCACAAAAGCAACACACTGCACACAAACAAATTTTTGACTTAAAACTGCAGTAGCGAAACCAAAAGTTTGATAGAAACTTTAAAATAACGGTTTGGGGAGAATGATTATGAAAATAGCAATTGCTGGAGCAACAGGATTTGTTGGTAGTCGTTTGGTAGAACGATTACACGGAGAAGGTATGGAAGTGGTCGTGTTAACTCGTAACACAACCTATGCCCAAAAGGTTTTTCCATCTACGGCTTTTCCAAATGTAGAAATTATTGCCTACACACCCAATACATCCGGTTCTTGGCAAAGTGTCATCTCTAGCTGTGATGGTGTTGTTAATTTAGCAGGTGAACCCATTGGTGAAGCACGTTGGACACCTGAACGCAAACAGGAAATTTTAAACAGCCGTAAGTTCGTTACGCAAAACATTGTGGACACAGTAATCAATGCAAACCCTAAGCCTAGTGTCTTAGTTAACGCTTCGGCGATTGGCTACTACGGCACAAGTGAAACGGCTACTTATGATGAAACCAGCTTACCAGGTAACGATTTTCTTGCCCAAGTCTGCCAAGCTTGGGAAGCAGAAGCGAGTAAGGTAAAAGATGTTGGTGTACGACTCGTCATTCTGCGATTCGGTATTGTTCTCGGTCTGGGTGGTGCCTTGGGTAAAATGATTACACCATTCAAACTTTTTGCTGGTGGTCCCATAGGGAGTGGTCGGCAATGGTTTTCCTGGATTCACGTTGATGATGTTGTTAATTTGATTTTGCAAGCTCTAATGAAACCAGAAATACAAGGAGTCTATAATGCTACTGCCCCGCATCCTGTACGAATGGCTCAATTGAGCCAAGTGATGGGAAAAGTCATGAATCGTCCTTCCTGGTTACCTGTTCCAGCTTTTGCTATTGAGGCTCTTTTAGGGGACGGGGCAATAGTGGTTCTGGAAGGTCAACAAGTTCTTCCCAAGCGCACTTTAGAAAGTGGCTTTGAGTACAAGTATCCTAATTTGGAACCAGCACTGGCAGAGATTTTGAAATGAAAAATTAAGACTGCGGGCGGTGCGTAGAGAATCTTCAAATTCTCGTAGGATGGGTAGTGCCTTATAAACCCTTATGAGACAAGATTAGGAGTTGCTAGACAGTGCCCAACGCCAGATGCTACCCTACGGGAAGCCGCCTCCGGCGTCTACAAGCCGGGAAACCCGGACGCCAGATACCTACGGAGGGAGACCCTCATCAAGTACTGGCTCTCCAACGCACTGGCTCCCCTACAAGGAAATTGTTGTGATTTTTCTGTATTAGTAATTTTCGCTCGTCGTCTGCGTAACAAAGAACCGATTTACTCACCCGACTGAAAAAAAATTACCCATTGTCAGTTTTGATGAATTTTTGGGAAACCCAATTAATGATGCCACTGATGATGGCACCAGCCATAAGGATGCCAATAGCAGGGTTAAATACAGGTTGCCAAAGGCTGTGCCACAAATCTAAGCCCAGCGGAACTCCAACTGTTTTACCAATAACTGCAACTGCAAACCACCCAAAACCAAACAAGACTAGGAACACATCTGCCATTAAAACCAAGTTTAGCCAGTTTAAAAATTTCTCTTTCATATCTATTGGTTATGAATAACCAGTCAATACTTTAAAACTATTAACTGGTGATTTGGACTGTTGAGCTGTTATTCCTCTGGAAAAAGCCAGACTTTGACTTTTGCCAAACTTTGCCAGTCTGGTTTTCTGCCCAAACCGTCTTCAATACTTTTTTTGATTTCCTCTCGCCAGTCTGGGTTGACAAAAATCAACTGTTGTGTAAAGTCTACGTGTTGTCGCAAACCTTTTTGACCGGTTTCCAGCATTGCAACGGCTAGGTTCACCCGTGCTTGTGGATCTTGTGGATTAAGCTTTACAGCTTTTTGTGCAGCTTTGTGAGCAAGATTAGGATTGTTATCCAATAGATACAACCATGCCAAACAAGTCCAGGCAGCACTACTTTTGGGAGTGCGATCGCAAATTTCTTTAAAAACAGGGATTAAATCCGCTACTGGTTCTCCTGCTTTATAACGTTCTAAACCTGTATCAAACAGAGATTCAACTGTGTTAGTCATTAGTCATTAGTCACTACTCATTAAGGGGCAGTGCGCCCTTGTGGAGGACAGTGCCGGGGTGAGGCAGTCTCTCATGGGGGGGGAACCCCCTCTCTCGCACTGCTTCACCAGTCGCCGCCCTGTTGGCTTCCAACTGAGCTGCGCTGGCTCACAAATGAGTATATTACACTCCAAATGATTTACCGCAACCACAAGTTTGAGTGGCGTTGGGGTTAGTGAATTGAAAACCGCCCCCAATCATAGAATTGCTGTAATCTAGCATCAAACCATAGAGATATAATAAACTTTTGCGATCGCAGACAATTTTGAAGCCATCATAATCAAAAACTTCATCTTGAGGTGTAATCTTGCTGGCGTCTTCAAAATCCATCATGTAAGACATTCCAGAGCAGCCACCTTGACGCACTCCAACCCGTAAGCATAGGTCTTGACCTTGCTGATTTCGCAAGAATTTCACCTGCTGCAATGCTGCTTCGCTCAACTGAATTCCCCGTTGTAAAGACTGAGTTGCTTGTGTCATCTGCTGTTTATACTCCTTAGCTGGTGTGAGCTTGATTTTGTAGCGGCAAGCTCTTTGGTTGAAACTCCAAGCTCACCGCATAGCAGGCTGCAAAAGTTTTTGTATTCATTCTAGCGATATTCATGTGCTAGGAATGCAAATTGTAAATACTCTGTCAAAAGCATGCAAAGATTTTTATTCTAGAATTGAGAGATTCAATGTGTTTTGAGATTCGATATTTTATTCGTCCAAACATTGTGGTAGCTACCAGCTGCAACTACTTGTCCACAAGCAGCCAAAGAGTTTTTATCCGAGGCTAGCACCAAACCAAAAGTTTAATTCCATATTGCTTGTTTTGATTAATTTACCTCTATGACAAGTTTTAATCGCTCTACCAGTCGTCGGTTGAAGAAATTAACCCAAATTCCTTCTGTGTGGGAGGGCGATCGCCGTCCATTGTCGTCATCACAAACCCAGAACTCAGATCCAGATGTCAAAGGCGAATGTATTCTTTGGGTGGATGGCTCACAAGGTATTGTCCGGGGTATGGACGTAGTAGCACCAGACACTGGTCCAGAAGCAATTGTTCGTACCTTGATGCGAGCGATGGAGCATCCTCACAATCCCGCAAAACCTGCTCGTCCTCAAAGAATTGTGGTGAAAGACCGCGAAATCCAATTTTACCTGCGCGGAGTGCTACAGGATTTGGATATTGCGATTGACTATACGCCAGATCTCCCTTTAATTGATGAACTTTTCCGTGGATTTACTGAAATATTAGATAGCCAAGTTCCTGATTTACCTCCACAATATGCACAAGCGCTGCGAGAAAAAGCATTTGCAATTTGGCAAGCAGCACCTTGGGAATTCTTGGAAGAACAGCAAATCTTGTCCATAGAAATCAATAAATGGGATGTCGGTACACTCTACGCCAGTGTTATGGGGATGCTGGGGATGGAATATGGGATTTTGTTGTATCGTTCAGAAGACTCTTTAAAGCGTTTCCGCACAAGTGTTTTAAAAGATGACGAATCGCAAGGGCATTTAGAAGAAGCTTTTTTAAAACAAGATTGTCTATTTCTGACCTTTGAAAATGCTAACGATACCGAAGAAGAGGAGGACGAATTCGATGACTTGGCAGATTTGCCAATATCCGAAATTGAACCCACTTTTGGTAATATCCATCCTTTAGAAGGACTGCGTTCTGTTTTGTATGACGAAGAAGCACTTGTCGTTTATGTGGCAATAGAAAGTCTTTCCCGCTTTATCCGTGATTACCGTAATCAGCTTGGTGGTGATACCTTCCCCGCCCTGAATCGTCGCTATCGGATCTCGTTACCTGAGTCGTCAAATGAACCAACAAAATCAGTGTCTATCGCTGTCTCTTCCATGCCACAGTTAGCAACCGAGTTAGAGGAAATAGCAGGTTTTGACACTTCAGAAGACGAAAGCGAGTCACCAGCATCAGCCTTTGAGTCATTACGAGATGATTTGATCCCAGAAGATTCATTTCTCAGTTTAGGAGTTGTGTCATGGGAAATGTTGGATTACTTGCGTCAGAGTGGAACATATCACACAACAGGGGAAATCACACAAGCAGGGGATGGTTTGCCAGTGATTTTGGTTCAAACTTCCCGTCCCAAGGCAAAGACTGTGATTTCAAATATTGAACAAGCTGGAGGACTCAGGGCAATTTGTTTTAATCCAGGTGCTGATCCCTTTGATGGGACACGCTACGATTTAGGTTTGTTACAAACCGAAAACGCCGAATTATTCCTGTTTGGTGAGTTTGAAGATGACGATCCAATACACGTAGAAGCTCGCAAGAAATGGAATCAACGATGTAAAAATACCCAAGGGTACTGTGGCTTGATTATTGCTAAAGGATTGACAGGGGCTTCTCGTGGTAATCCCCAGTTACGAGATATGATGGCTTTGTTTGAAGCACAGTTCCTCTCACCCAAAGATTTGGGTCTTGGAACTCTTCAACTTATGCCTCAACTTCAATTTGAAGAAACCTGATCTGCACGGATTTTAGTATTCAGAACCATCCCACGGATGAATCCTGGGGATGCGCGTAAAGATGCTTTGTTTTTCTTTTTTGCACGGATAAATCTGGTCTGTTGATACCCTGAGTTATTCTCAACTTATAAACCCCTCCTATTGAAGAAGAAAATTTTTATCATCACGGCGCGAGGTGGTTCTGGCTTTGGATCTGGTGAGCGCAACGAGAAGCTAAATCATCAAGATTTATATTGAAGAAAGATCTTTGAATTTATTGGCATCACCGACATCACCTTTATTCATGTTGAGAATGACGAGTTAGGTGGCACAAGTTTGGCGAACTTGATCGCGGCTGCCCGTGCCCAAGTGACTCAATTGCTGGGAAGGTAATTCTCAGAAGGCTCTATGGCAATGACTAACCACTCACTTTTCGCATTGAAGCTTTTCTCGGCACTAGGCTGCGGGCTGATAGCCGGAGTCTTCTTCGCCTTCTCGACTTTCGTGATGAGCGCCCTTGCTCGACTGAAGCCGACGCAGGGGATTATTGCCATGCAATCCATCAACATCACGGTGATCAATCCGTTGTTTTTTACGGCATTATTCGGAACCGCTGTGGCTTGTATCTTTCTGGCTGTTTTCTCAGTGTTAAGGTGGCATCAACCCGGTGCTTTCTACTTGCTCGTTGGCAGCTTGCTTTATCTTGTCGGCACTATAGGCGTGACAATCGTGTTCAATGTGCCGCTGAACGAAGCCTTGGCGATCGTCGATCCGGGCAGCACTGAGGGCGCGAACCTATGGTCTCGCTACCTTATCAACTGGACAATCTGGAACCACATTCGAGCAGCAGCGGCGCTTGCAGCAGCGGCATCGTTTACTATCGCTCTCTGTTATCGAACGTCACAATCTTGACATACTCCCACGGCTTTTAGCCGTTCGCCCAAGCCGTGTGCCGTAGGTATAGGGATTCCAAGCATTGATACTGTAATTTTTGACACTAAGCGTAACAGTAATAAGATTTGTTAAATAAAACTAGCAATTAAAAACATTTTTGCGTATTCCATACCTCTAAGTAGATTTTGTTTATCCTGTAACCTTAAGTAATATAAATAGTGTGCTTGTCTGTAACGATAATAACTTTTTGGGGAATCAACAATGAGTCAAGCAGCACCAGCAGAGGTAGATAGTTCATTACTACTCGTCACACAGAACTATAGAGAGTGGTATCGACAGGGTAAACGGCTCGAAAAGCAAGAGAATTACGAAGAAGCGCTCACTTATTACGACAAAGCAATAGAGTGTTGTCCTGATGAATACTGGCTCTGGTATGACCGGGGTAGCGTGCTACGGGAATTAGGTCAGTATCAGGAAGCACTTGCTAGTTTTGACCGAGCGTTAAAACTTCGCTCCAATGATTACTGGACGTGGTACAGTCGGGGCTACATTTTACTAGAAGAACTAGACCAGTTTGAGGAGGCGATCGCGAATTTTGACAAAGCCCTTGCAATTCGCCGCGATGATTACTGGGCATGGTTTCGTCGGGGAGATGCTTTTAGACATTTAGAGCGCTATGAAGATGCAATTTCTGACTATGATGAAGCTTTATCAATTCGCCGCAATGATTACTGGGCGTGGTTTCGTCGGGGAGATGCATTAAGGCATTTACGTCGTTATGAAGATGCGCTCAAAAGTTATGAAACAGCTCTTTCTGTTCGCTCAGATAATTTTTGGATTCATTACAAGATAGGCGATACGTTGAGACATTTAGAGCGTTACGAAGAGGCGCTTGCAAGCTATCAAAAAGCAACTGAACTGAAGCCAGACGATGAGTATGCTTGGTATAACATCGCTTGCTGTGCAGCCCGAGTTGGAAAAGAATCGCTAGCGCTTGAAAGCCTGGAGACAGCGCTGAAAATCAATCTAAATTTTCAAATATTTGTCAAGACTGACCCCGACTTGGATGTCATCCAAGATCGTGAACAACTTGATGAGTTGCTGTGCAAGATAGCTGAGTGGAATCCATAAAGTTGGATCAGAAACCTTGTTGGGTTTTCATATCGTAAACCCAACAAGCTATGAAAATGCACAATAAGACTAAGCTACAACGAAGACTATCACTAACCCGAATCTTTCCAAAACAGAGTTAAGCACCTCAAAAGTAACCAAGTCTTTTTGTGGTGTTGCATATTTGCGGGATGATTTTATTTTCTTTGCTTACTAAAAAACTTCTTTCTTGGCGCTCTTGGCGACTTGGCGGTTCGTACTTCATCCCCTTTTTGTGCAATGCCCTTTTTGTTAATTATTATGTGTGCAGAACGAAAACGTCAGTATCACGAATTTTGTCCTTGTCGCGACCAGTCTCATCTATAGCCAAGGCATCTCCTTTTACCTGCGCCTTGCTAATCGTCACATTTGGTTGCTCACGGACAATAGTATAAGCAGTGGCATTGGTGTAAGTGATATCTCCTAGAGCTACAGCATCTACTATAGCAATCGCACCACCTGGAAAAGCATATGCATTACCAAGAACTTCAGCCGTTGCTCCACCAATAATTTTGTTGGCAAATTCTACTGCTTCACAAAAGTTCAAGTCAGAAATAATCATTGTTTTATCCTGGGAATTACGCAAAATGTTTGGCTGTCATCATGTTATCTCAATACCTTGTAACTTTTTGAGCCTCAATTTGCTTCACTGCTGTCAGCGCCGAGTAACTCACACCAGCAGTCCCTTCGCCTGGATGGGTGGAATCACCAACAAGCCATAGATTGTTGATGGGTGTACGATTGGCAAAACCAAAGGGACCGAAAGTTGATATTCTTTGACCAATACCACCAACAATACCCTGGTCTCGTGCTGTGTACCGTGCAAAACTGCGGGGAGTAGCTGCTTCTACATGAACAATAGTTTCTGGTTTCAGGTAAAAGAACTTTTCCAGATGGGAGATAGCATCTTGTGTATACTGTTGTTTTAACGCCTCATAATCCTCAGTCAGCCACCACTGCTTCGTATCTACAAAAGAAGAAGCAATGATTGTTGCTTTTCCTTCTGGGGCGCGTCCATCTCCTGAATGACTCACAGAAACAAACAGGGAATTATTCTCACCAATTGAACCTTTGGCATCATACAAAAATTGAAGATGGGGCGGACATCCTAAAGGAATTGCGCTTTCGTCTACACCCAAATACATAACGAAAGCACCTGAAGCGGTTGGTATTTTTTCGACTCGTCGTTTGTAACCATTAGGAGCCTTATTACCTAATAACTGTACTAAATTTTGCACAGTGACATTAGCAACGACATCGTCAGCTGGTTCTGTCCAGACTTCGCCAGTTTTCTGGTTACGAATAACCACAGCACTTACTTTGCCCTTTTCGACTTTAATATGTTCGACTGTGTGGCGCATGAGCAACTTGCCACCTTTTTTTTCTAGGGCTTCTACTAGGCGATCGCTGAGGACTTGCATACTACCTTGAAGATGATACAGTCCCTGCGGCAACTGGGATACACTTAATGCTGTAGCTGCATACAGCAAAGCCGTATTATCAGCATCTACCTGAGAGTAGAGCTTGAGTTGCAAATCCAAAAATGTTTTTAAACGGCGATCGTTTCCTAGCTTGTAGAAACGCAACGCATCCCCAACTGTAAACAAAGTGTAGGGTAGGGTTATAAACGTACTAGGACGCACTGCTTTGGTAAGTTGCAGGAAATCCCACACATTACGTGGCGGTAGCACTGGATCGCGTCCTTGAAATTCCCAACTCGCTTTAAACAAAGCCGCCATCAACAGCCAAAAAGGTTCGCTACCGGGAAATTGTCGCTGTCGTTCCTCTTTCCATTTATCTGGATCTCGCCAAACGTTGATTGGTGTCTCCTCACCTGGCAAATAAACTGCACAAGCTGGATCACAAGGCGTTGCTTGTGGTAGATCAATTTCTAATTCTTTGAAAATACGATGGTGGATTCCTCCTGGTTCCAACCCAGCTACTTGAGTCGCACCGACATCAAAGGTAAATCCTTTACGTTTAAAGGTAGAAGCACAGCCTCCTGGTACAAGGGCTTGATCCAGAATTAAGACACTGTAACCCCTATGTGCTAGTAATGCACCAGCAGTCAGTCCGCCAATTCCGGCACCGATAACTATAACGCGGGGTTTGCTGTTGCCAACACGATGACCTGGCATTGATATTTACGACATATTTCTTAATATTTATAATTATAATGTTAGAATATGTAGAAATACTAAAAAAAATAAAGTTAAACAGTTGGGACAATCAAGAAGTTGCGTAGTTGCTTGGTAATCTCTTCTGAGGAAAAGCACTGCTTAGCTTTACAGCGGTCACGTTTACCGAGTTATAGGGTAAGTCATGAACCCTTCCAACGTACAATGACTCTTAACTGAACCGTATTAGGTTTTAAAAAATCATTAAAAACCTTTAAAGACTTAATTTAATTGGATAATGCACGACAAAGCTGCAAAACTTTTAACCATCTTTGCCACATAATCCTTGCATAAGGTTTCAGCGGAAGTTTGTAAGGTTGATACATTTGATTTTGAATATCAGAAACTGTAGTCAATTGACTAACCGCTACCCTATTTTTAGGATAAGAAAATTTTTCTCTACACTGCAACCAAGAATGATGATCTTGCCAAATCAAAGATGTAATAGGTTCAACCGCAATTTTGAAAAGGCATTCAATTAAACATTGATAAACTGGTCGAAGTAACAGTGGACTGTAGTCTAATTTGATGCTTTTGTATAACCAAGTTAGAGTACTCGAATAATCTCCACTTGCCCTGCTTTTCCATGCAAGATGGACGTAGTAAGAACTAGCAGCCCAATGATATATGTGAGCAGGTATTTCTGGATGTTTTTTGCGAAAATCTGCCAGAACCAGATTGTAAGACTTCTCCATTGTCTGACATCCGTTAGACATACTTGCTTTGACCTGACGATAGCCAATCAAAAACTCAGGTACAACTCGAAATTGATAATATTCAGCAATCCGCAAGTAAATGTCCCAATCTTCACAACCTTGTGCATTCTGCTCTCTGAATTTGCTGCTGTAACCGCCAACTTTCTCAAAACAAACTCGACGAATCAGAGGGACACTAGCATTGGTGATAAAGTTTGTATATAGCATAGCTGGGTAAACCTCTCCCTCTATGCTGAGAACATTTAAATGGTGGTGGGGAATGTACTGTCCTACAATTGCATCTTCTTCGTCAATAAACACTGACCAAGCATAGATTAATCCTACCGATTGGTCTGCCATTAACATACATTGGACTTGTTTTTCTAGTTTCTCGGGATACCAAATATCATCAGCATCAATCGGTGCAATGTATTCACCTTTAGAATTTTCAATTGCCAAATTACGAGCCGAGGCTACTCCGGAATTTGATTGTTTGAAAAGGCTGATGCGACGGTCTTTTTGAGCAAAAGATTCTACAATCTCAGCCGTTTTATCCTGGGAACCGTCGTCAACTACTAAAATTTCTATATTTTTATATGTTTGAGAGATTATTGATTGCAAGGTGCGAATGATGAAAGCTTCTGCATTATACGCAGGAAGGATCACTGACACTAACGGCAATTCACCCTTCATTTTATTGACCATATTCATGCAACTTTTGTTTGTGACAATCAAGTCAACAAATTACGATTACTTATTCTTCATTATGTATGAAAAGCATCAATGGTATTATCAGTAATAATATGCAAAACTTGAAAAAAAATTATTTACTATTTCTTAACAAAACCCCACTCACACACTGATAATCCCGGTACAGATTTCAGTCCTAGGTAAGATAAAGAGGTGTAAGCTTACCCCACAAGTTCAAATGACCATCACACTGCTAAACTTTCCTCGTCTTAATGCTCCAAAGCTTTACCAATTGCCGGATGGTTTGACTATAGTTGTAGAACAGATGCCTGTTGAAGCAGTTAACCTCAGCTTGTGGGTTAATGTTGGTTCAGCTGCCGAGTCAGATACCATTAACGGTATGGCTCACTTTTTAGAGCATATGATTTTTAAGGGAACTGAACGACTGGCAAGCGGCGAGTTTGAACGTCGAATTGAAGAACGGGGTGCTGTAACTAATGCCGCCACAAGTCAAGACTATACTCATTACTACATTACCACTGCTCCCAAGGATTTTGTAGAGCTTGCCCCATTGCAAATTGATGTCGTACTCAATGCGAGTATACCTAACCAAGCTTTTGAACGCGAACGATTGGTCGTTCTGGAAGAAATTCGACGTTCGGAAGATAATCCCCGTCGTCGCACTTTTCAACGAGTGATCGAGACAGCTTTTGATAAGTTACCTTATCGGCGTCCAGTATTGGGACCAGAAACTGTCATTTCTCAATTGCAACCTCAGCAAATGCGGGATTTTCATGCAACTTGGTATCAACCCCGTTCAATAACTGCTGTGGCTGTAGGTTATTTACCCGTGGAAGAGTTAGTTGAAATTGTTGCAAAAGGTTTTGAGAGAACTCTAAGCACTCAGCATCCAACCCCTAACACTCAGCACGCACCAGCTAACCCTGAACCTCTGTTTACAAACGTTGTCCGTAAAGAATTTATAGATGAAAGCCTCCAACAAGCAAGGCTAATCATGGTTTGGCGAGTACCTGGGTTGAACCAACTAGAAAAAACTTATGCTTTGGATGTTTTGGCAGCAATTTTGGGACATGGGCGGACATCAAGGCTGGTAAGGGATTTGCGAGAAGAACAGGGACTCGTTTCCCATATTTCTGTCAGCAATATGACGCAGCAGTTGCAAGGTATCTTTTCTATTACGGCTTATTGTACAACTGAAAATCTGTCGGCAACAGAGGCTCGGATTGTGCAGCATATCCAAAATCTGCAAACAGAAATCGTAAAAGAGGCGGAAATCGCTCGTGTGCGGACAAAAGTGGCTAACAGATTTATTTTTGCCAATGAAACACCAAGCGATCGCGCCAATTTATACGGTTACTACCAATCAATGGTAGGAGATTTGGAACCAGCATTTAACTACCCAGCTCGCATTCAAGCCCAAAATACAACTACCTTGATGCAAGCAGCACAAGAATACCTTTCCCCAGATGCCTACGGTGTCGTTGTTATTAAACCATTTTAGTTTCCGGTTACCATGATGTGGACTGAAATTGATGCCAATATTAGCCAGGTGACTGGCGAAAAATTTCAATCGTCACAACGACGCTCAGTTGGTGGTGGATGTATAAATCAAGGTTACAGTGTCTGTGACGGTGAGCGCACCTATTTTGTCAAGTTTAATCAAGCGTCGCAAATTGCAATGTTCGAGGCTGAGGCGCTAGGCTTACAACAAATGTACCAAACAGCGACTATCCGCGTTCCCAAACCCATTTGCTGGGGTACTGCTGGTGATTCTAGCTATGTGGTGTTGGAATGGCTAGAGATGGGTTCAGGAAATACCAAATCTTGGGAAGAAATGGGGCGCAAGTTAGCAGCGATGCACCGATGGAACCCCCCTCGCCTTGGTAAGCGGGGAAGTCAGGAGAGTTTTGGTTGGGACATAAACAACACTATTGGTTCCACGCCTCAAGTGAATATTTGGACAGCAGATTGGGCTGAGTTTTATGCTAAATATCGGCTAGGTTATCAATTCCAGTTGGCAAGGCGCAAGGGGGGTCATTTTCCTCAAGAAAAGGAGTTACTAGAGGCTATTCCTGAAATATTGGCAGATCATAAACCACAGCCTTCTCTTGTACATGGTGATTTATGGGGAGGAAATGCTGGGTGTACTGTTTCAGGAGAACCAGTGATTTTTGATCCGGCGGCTTATTTTGGCGATCGCGAAGTCGATATTGCCATGACAGAATTATTCGGTGGTTTCTCTGCTGCGTTTTATCGGGGTTATAACGAAGTTTGGCGGTTAGATCAAGGGTATGAGCAAAGAAAAACTCTCTACAACCTGTATCACATCTTGAACCATTTCAATTTATTTGGTGGTAGTTATTTGTCGCAAGCAAACCGGATGATTTCCCAGATTTTGGCGATTTCGCGTTAACTCAGATCTTGCACCTCGGCGTTAGTACGCCTTGAACTGAAGTTCAAGGCTCATAGCCAAAGTCCGTTAAAA
>NZ_QMEB01000346.1 GCF_012912135.1 Brasilonema bromeliae SPC951
TCGGAAAATACTCAAGTCACTCAATCAAAACCTAAGATATAAAAGAATGAACTGATGTTCCATTACTAAAAAAAGATTTGGATTCAAAACTAATATAGTTCAGAGCAGAATAAATTTCAGTTGATGTAGGCAGTCGCAACCCCAGAAAACCTTTCAGTTGGTGTTGGGTAGAGTTCCTCAAACGGACAGTTCGTTCTAGTTAGGGGAAGTGTTGCTGTGTAATTGTCTGCCCAACTAATATCGTTTTATTTTTTCTCTAACTGATCGATATTAGAACCTAAACAACAGAGTATTTTCCTAGACAAAAAATAAAGGGTTTATATGATTATAAAAAAAATAACGGGACTTTTTGCTGCAACTGCTGCTATCACAAGTGTATTTTCTGCTGTCACTCCTGCAGGCGCTGCCACATTTACTTGGGAGAACCTGACACCCTATGAAGTTAAAGACAAATCAACCGATGATTCAGGATTCCAATCTCGAATTCCCGAGTTTCAGCAATATGTGCAACAGGAAAGAATTGCAATTCCTGAAGACAAATTAAATAAACTAGATCCCACGAAGCTGAGTCTAAAAAATGATCACAATGTTCGCGTTTGGTTCTTAAATGAGGGTGCTGGCTATAAGAATCAGTTGGCTTATGAAGCTATCAACGGTTCTGACTACCAGAAAGGATTAATTTTTGAAAACATCTCTTGTAATACATCAAATGGCGCGAATTCAGCGTGTCAGATAGGAGAAGATAATGGCGTTTTAAATATCGGAGACTATGTTGATTTAGGCACGAAAGCAGCTGGAACTAAACTCAATTTCTTTCTGAAAGCAGATGGGTTTAACAATCCTAACGGCTATGTTTACGGCGCAGATGCAACTCAAAATCCAGACGGACTGGATCATCTAGTGGCTTATGAAATGGATGGTTATCTGTTGGTGGGTTTTGAGGATTTGTATGGACCAGAAGGTTTTAGATCTAATGGAAATGGTGTTTTAGCAGCTGATCGCGACTTCAACGACGTTGTTTTCTTGGTTGATTTAGGTAGGGACAACATAGCGACTGTTCCAGAATCTGCAAGTGCGATCGCACTTTTGGGTATAGGAGGAGTTGCTATGTTACAACAGCGTCGCCGTCGCCAAAAGCAAGCCAAGGAAATAGCTTAATTTTCTCTACAGATGGGATTCGTAGCCCAAGTCGCTGGCTAAAATAGGTTTATGTCCCAAACAACACCAAAAAACCAGTTGGCTTCCGATTCCTTAACGACTACTTCTCCCACATTTATTCTAGTGGATGGGCACTCCCTCGCCTTTCGTTCGTACTTCGCTTTTGCTAAAGGAAGAGACGGCGGATTACGGACAAAGACGGGAATTCCCACAAGCGTGTGTTTTGGCTTTCTCAAATCTTTGTTGGAGGTGATGGCGACTCAACAGCCACAAGCAATGGCGATCGCCTTTGATTTGGGTTTGCCAACTTTTCGCCACGAAGCATATGATACATACAAAGCAAACCGCCCAGAAACACCAGAAGACTTTGTTCCAGATCTGAAAAATCTACATGAGTTGCTAGATGCTTTGAATCTGAAAATTGTCACGGCTGCTCGTTACGAAGCAGATGATGTTTTAGGAACTTTAGCACAACAAGCAACGGCTGCTGGATATCAAGTCAAAATTGTCAGTGGCGATCGCGATTTATTTCAACTCATCGACACTGAAAAACAAATCAGTGTTCTGTATTTTAGCCCAGACGCCTTAAAAGTTTCTAAAGCAAGTCTTACTGAATTTGGTCCAGAACAAGTTAAAGAAAAACTAGGTATTAGACCATCACAGATCGTTGATTATAAAGCTCTTTGTGGTGACAAATCAGATAATATCCCTGGTGTCAGGGGAATTGGCGAAAAAACAGCCGTGCGCTTGCTGAACACGTACGAATCTGTGAAGCGAATTTATGATGCATTACATGAAATCAAAGGTACACTTCACACAAAGCTAGAAACTGGGAAAGAGGATGCTGAAAAGTCTCGTGAATTAGCGGAGATTGTCCTTAATGTTCCTTTGGAAGTTGATTTAGAAAACTGCATTCTAAAAGGGTTTGATATCAGCGCCCTGACACCTATTTTAGAAAAGCTAGAATTCAAATCTTTTTTAGGGAAAATTAACGAACTTCAGCAACGTTTTGGTGGAAAAGTTGAACAAACACCAGAAACAGAAACAAACGAATCAATCAGCACTCAACTTAAGCCAAGCACAAATAACGAGGATGATGATTTGTGGTTTTTCACTGCTGATGATACAGCAAATCAACAGCAACCCCCTACTTCTGCAATTAAACCACGCATCATTAACACCCCAGAACAACTCACCGAATTGGTTAAGTTGCTGCAAAAATTCACCGACACTCAGCATCCCGTTGCTTGGGATACTGAAACGACTGATTTAGAACCACGAGACGCTGACTTAGTGGGAATTGGCTGCTGCTGGGGAACGGAACCAGATGAGATGGCTTACATACCACTTGGTCACAAAGTCGGGGATAATTTAAACAAAGATTTTGCCTTAGAAGCACTACGTCCAATTTTAGAAAGTGCTGATTATCCCAAAGCTTTGCAAAATGCCAAATTTGACCGCTTAATTCTACGGTGTCAAGGAATTAAGTTGGCGGGAGTTGTCTTTGACACGATGCTAGCAAGTTATGTCCTAAATCCTGATAGTAATCATAATCTGAGTGACTTGGGTCAGCGTTACTTGGGTTTAACGGCAAAAAGTTATGCTGATTTGGTTCCAAAAGGGAAAACCATCGCTGATTTGGATATTCCCAGCGTCGCAGATTACTGCGGTATGGATGTTTATGTCACATTCCAACTCGTGGCAAAATTGCGAGAGGAACTGGAAAATCCAGCTTTGTACAAACTACTCGTGGATGTGGAACAGCCACTAGAACCAGTTTTAGCTGAGATGGAAGACCAAGGAATCTCCATAAATACAGCGTACCTGCAAGAACTTTCACAGCAGTTAGAAATAGATTTAGCGAAGTTTGAAGAGGAAGTTTTTAACATTGCTGGAGAAAAATTCAACTTGGGTTCCCCCAAACAATTGAGCCAGATATTGTTTGACAAATTAGGATTAAATACGAAAGTTTCCCGTAAAATTCAAACGGGTTATTCTACAGATGCTGCGACATTGGAAAGACTGCGAGAAGTTGATGAAACTGGCATTATTGATGCGATTGTTGAGTATCGTACCTTATCGAAATTGAAATCAACTTATGTAGATTCTCTGCCAAAATTGGTGCGCTCAGATACTCACAGAGTACACACGAGTTTTAACCAAACGGTAACATCTACTGGTAGATTGTCTTCCTCTGATCCGAATTTACAAAATATCCCCATTCGCACTGCTTTTAGTCGCCAGATTCGCAAAGCATTTGTGCCAGAATCTGGTTGGTTGATGGTTGCTGCTGATTACTCACAAATTGAGTTACGGATTTTGGCTCATTTGAGTCAAGAACCTGTCTTAGTTGAAGCTTATCAACAAAATGAGGACATTCACACTGTAACAGCGCGGCTCGTTTTTGAAAAAGAAAATGTCACATCAGAAGAACGACGGTTAGCAAAAACCATCAACTTTGGTGTGATTTATGGAATGGGTTCTCTAAGATTTTCGCGCTCAACTGGTGTGGATAAAGCCAATGCGAACGAGTTTATTAAACGATTTAACAGTCGCTATCCCAAAGTGTTTGAATATTTAGAGAAAGTGAAAAAGCAGGCTATATCCCAAGGTTATGTCGAAACAATTTTGGGGCGTCGTCGTTATTTCGATTTTACCAGCAACAACATACGCAAATACAAAGGCAACAAACCAGAAGATATTGACTTGAAAAAACTTGGTAATTTAGGTGCTGAAGATGCGGGGTTACTGCGTGCTGCTGCCAATGCACCGATTCAAGGTTCCAGCGCTGATATTATTAAAATTGCGATGGTAAAGCTGCATGAAGTTTTGCAAAGTTATCAAACGCGTCTGTTGTTACAGGTACACGACGAATTAGTGTTTGAAGTTCCACCAGAGGAATGGGGAGAATTACAACCGCGTATTAAAGATGAAATGGAAAATGCGGTGTCGTTGAGTGTACCGTTGGTTGTGGATGTTCGCGTGGGCGACAATTGGATGGAGACGAAGTAGGACTTGAACCTCACCCCCCGCCCCTTTCCGATGTTTTGGCTACGGTGTACACACAAGTCATCGAATTACCCAAAATTCGGAACCTCACCCTGCCCTGTCGGGCATCCCTCTCCTTATTAAGGAGA
>NZ_QMEB01000347.1 GCF_012912135.1 Brasilonema bromeliae SPC951
GTTGAACGGCAGTGAAACCCAACATGAACAAGAATCAAGTGTTGGGTTTCGTTCCTCAAACGCCAGACGCCTACGGAGGGTTTCCCTCCTGGAGCTTACGCTCCCCAACCTACAGATATTATAAGTGTTTAACTTTAAGAACTCTTTCCCCCCTTTTTAAGGGGGTAGGGGGGATCGATAAGTGCTTAAAATTACAGCAAATCACTTTTCAAACAACTTCTTAGCTTTCTTGGACATCTTCACTATCTTTGACCGTTAGATAGACTTGTTTCCAGACGTTTATTACGTTTGCGCAATAATGCTGTACTCACAATTCCAAAACCCAGTAAACTTGCTGTAGCAGCAGGTTCTGGAACCTTGGTTACATTATCAGGAATAGGAGTCAAGGACAAAAGAGTAGTATTAGGCTGAGGATCAAGCAGAGGCCCATTCAAAGGGCTAAGGTATTTTGGAAATCTAACTTGCCCTTGAGAATTCAAAAATGGAGTTAAATTTGATGCATTGAAAACAGATAGAGAATTTAGATTAGTGAATGGCTCAGTGGCAGGAGCATAAAATGCAAAGTTAACGAAGTTTTTTGGATTTGAGTTATCTTCTAACCTAGATTCATATTTGACTACAGTATTGCCATATTTATTCTCGAAGCTACTGGGGCCTTGATCGTCTCTGCTTTGATTGAGTACATCCCGCAATTCGTCTGAAATCTCTACTGGAGAAACTTTCAAATCTCCTGGATTAAATTTATACTCTTTACGAGTTTCGGTTGAGTTATCAATTCCAGGGGAAGGTTCATCAATATACACTGGGTTTTGAATTGCTCCATAGAATATTTTTGCGTTGTTAGGAGCAGAGCTGTTAGGAGCAGAGGTGTTAATATTAAATTCCAGTGTATCTTCAGGGAAACCATTTACAGGAGAAGAGACTCTGCCTGGGGGAAGTTCTTCTAGAACAGAGACAGGTTGTTGTTGAGCAGGTGCAGGTTGTGGGGTTGAAGAAACTGTTTGAGCAGATGCAGATTGTGGGGCTAAAGAAACTGCCATCGCTAATACAGTAGCCGCTGATATAACTTTTGCCAATCTATTAATCATCATTCAATAACCTCTCAAATTGCTTTACGATGTGTGCAATTAATGAGATAGTTGTTAAAGTATGCACCCGCATTCTTTAAAACTAACCCTGTGGAATGGAAACTCTAAGTTAATAACATCTTTCGGAAAGAATTTCCTGAGCAAAATTAAAGCATAGTCAACAGTGTTTCTGCTAGATGTTATGTCAATTATTCATGAAAAAGACATACTATCTTGATATTGCCTTTACCACAGTGTCCTCCGTGGGGACTCCGAGTTCCCCTCTCCTTAATAAGGAGAGGGGTGCCCGATAGCGTAGCGTGCCGTTAGGCATAGGGCGGGGTGAGGTGAGACCTGTGAATGCAACGCGCGTATCGCCTCATGAACGGTACTCCGCACCATCGCAAAGCACGCATTTAGTTGGTATTGAAAACAGGCGGCATAAAATACAAAGAAGACTTAATTAAGCCCAAATGAAAACTGACTCCATTTTTTACCGCCTATTCACAACCTTTCCGAATGCTTTCTTTGAATTAATTAACCTCCAATCTAATGAGGCAAATGCCTACAATTTCGCTTCCGTAGAATTAAAACAAACAGCATTTCGTATTGATGGAGTCTTTCTTCCCGTTGCTGATGCTAGTACTCGCCCGATTTATTTTGTTGAGGTTCAGTTTCAAAAAGATGCCGAATTTTACGCCCGTTTATTTTCAGAAATATTTCTGTATTTGCGACTTTACGCACCAACTAAGGCTTGGAGAGCAGTGGTAATCTTTCCTCGCCGTAGCATCGAACCAACAAAAGTTGAACCCTATCAAGTCTTACTCGAAAGTCAACTTGTCACGCGATTATATCTGAATGAGCTTGGGGATAGGGCTGAACAATCTTTGGGAGTTGGTATCATTAAATTAGTAGTTGAAAATGAAAAACAAACTCCCGCATTAGCCAAAAACTTGATTGCCAGGACACGCACAGAGCTAACTAATGCAGCGCTTGTGCAGCAAGTGCTAGATTTGATAGAAACAATTGTACTATACAAATTACCGCGCATCAGTCGTCAGGAGTTGGTGAGGATGTTTGGATTGGGTGATTTTGATATCAAAACAACCAGATTTTATGAGGAAGTCCGTGAAGAAGTCAGACAGGAACAAGCTTTAGAGTTAATTATGCGTCAGCTTCGACGCCGTATTGGTAATATGGATCAGCAATTGCAAGAGCGTATTAGTCAGTTATCTATCGAACAACTGGAGAATCTTGCCGAAGCACTATTGGATTTTTCAAGTCAAGCAGATTTAGCGACTTGGTTGCAAGATCAATCAAATCAGGTTTAAGTACACAATAGATACCAAAAGTGAAATACTACAGACAAATGTATCTAAACAAGTAGACCTGTGGCTAATCAAGAAGAAATTATCCTGTCCTTAGCGCGATCGCCTCTATTTCAACTTGCACAAGAACTCAAAGCACGACTCACCAATTTTGGTGGTTGGGAAATGCCCGTGCAATTTGTGGGTATCACCAAGGAACACGAAGCTGTCAGAAATGCGGCAGGAATGTTCGATATTTCCCACATGGGTAAATTTACTCTGCAAGGGAAGAACCTGATTTCCCAACTCCAGTTTTTAGTTCCTTCAGATTTAAGCCGCTTGCAACCCGGTCAAGCTCAATACACTGTCTTATTAAATCCCAATGGTGGTATCATTGACGACATCATCTTTTACTACCAAGGCGAGAACGCCACTGGTGAACAACGAGGAGTAATGATTGTCAATGCGGCTACCACTGATAAAGATAAAGCATGGCTCTTGCAACATCTTGACCAAAATGAGGTGATATTCCAAGACCTTTCACCGAAAAAAGTCTTAATTGCCGTGCAAGGACCAAAAGCCGTAAGCATTCTTCAGACTTTTGTGCAAGAAGATTTAACATCTGTTAAAGCATTTGGGCACTTGGAGGGAACAGTACTAGGTAAACCAGCATTTCTTGCCCGCACAGGTTACACCGGGGAAGATGGCTTTGAGGTGATGTTAGATTTAGATGTGGGGGTAGAATTGTGGAGAAGTCTGCTCAATGCTGGCGTCATTCCCTGCGGACTCGGTGCGAGAGACACCCTCAGGCTAGAAGCAGCAATGGCACTTTATGGGCAGGATATTGACGACACGACTACCCCTTTAGAAGCTGGTTTAGGCTGGCTAGTTCATCTTGATACAAAAGGAGACTTTATCGGTCGCTCAGTTTTGGAACAGCAAAAAGCTGTTGGAGTTCAACGCCGACTAGTAGGTTTGCAAATGCCAGGGCGCAACATCGCCCGTCATGGCTACCAAGTGCTATCAACAGGTGTCGTCGTTGGAGAAGTGACTAGTGGTACACTATCACCAACACTTGGTTATCCTGTAGCTTTAGCCTATGTCCCCACTGAACTAGCGACTGTTAATCAGCAGCTAGAAGTGGAAATCCGTGGCAAAGCTTACCCAGCGGTTGTGGTAAAACGTCCGTTTTATCGATCCAAAAGCCGTGTCAGTCACTAAGTGCTGAGTAATGGGTACTATAGCTTAAATCGCTATCGTAGTGGTAATTTTTTTGATGTGGACGAGGAAGTGGTATGCCTTTTGAATATCCTGAAGATTTGAGATACCTAGATACTCATGAATACGTGCGTCTTGAAAACGAAATTGCCACCATTGGCATTACTGACTTTGCCGTAGATCAATTGGGTGACATTGTGTTTTTGGATCTTCCAGAAGTTGGTGACGCTGTCTCCAAGGAAGAAACCTTTGGCACAATTGAATCCGTGAAAGCTGTGGAAGAACTTAATTCCCCAGTTACTGGTACAGTTATAGAACGCAATGAAGTTTTGCTAGAATCACCAGAACAATTGGCAGACGATCCTTATGGCGAAGGGTGGTTGCTGAAAGTACGCGTCAACAAGTCTGGTGAAATTGATGATGCCTTGACTGCGAATGAATACAGCGCTCAGGTTGAAGGATAGAACAGAACAAGGGGGGAGTAAGGGAGTGAGGGAAATAAGGCAGAGGTAGCAATTCTCGCTTCTTCTGCTTGGCTCCCAAGTAGACGAATCCAACGTAGGGTGGGCACTGCCTATCTTCCTATATTATTGGAGTGCCGTGAGCGGGCAGTGCCCACCCTACAAATTAAAATTTTCTACTTATCATTCCTGAAGAACCCCACCCCGCCAAAGCTGCGCTTAGGCTCCC
>NZ_QMEB01000348.1 GCF_012912135.1 Brasilonema bromeliae SPC951
CAAAGTGCCACGCTGCGCGAACAGTACTGGCTCCCCTACACCCCTTTCTTGGTCAATAAGTTGGAAATCATGACCAATTCACTAAACTTTTGAATGGGAATAGAGAATCCCACCCATAGGTTTTAGACTTTTGATGACAAGACTGCTTGACTCTTTTGTTGCGGGCTTTAAAAAAGTCTATCATCTTTAAAAAAATCAAAAAAATGACAGTTTTTTTCCGAAAAATAGGTTAAAAAATATGAAGTTTCAAAATAAAGATTTCTTTCCATAGGAGGAACTAGATTGTGTCTATAAAACACTTAATCAGTGGTTTAAATGAGTTTCATGACAACTATTTTGTCAGCCATAGAGAGCTTTTCCAGGAATTATCTCATGGTCAAACTCCTGAGGTTTTACTTATCACTTGTTCTGACTCTCGTATTGACCCTAATTTAATCACTCAAACCCAGCCAGGGGAGTTATTTGTTATTCGTAATATTGGTAATATTATTCCACCTTATGGACCACTTAATAATGGTGAAGGTGCAGGTGTAGAATATGCTGTTCAAGCATTGAATATTAAAGATATTATTATTTGCGGTCATTCCCACTGTGGAGCGATGAAAGGACTATTACAAATAGGTAATCTTGCTCAGCAAATGCCACTAGTATACGATTGGTTGAAGCACTATGCCGAGCCTACCCGTCGTCTTGTCCTAGACAACTACAAGCATTGTCCCACCGAGAAACTATTAAAAATTGCAATTGAACAGAACGTCTTAATACAGATAGAAAATCTGAAAACTTACCCGATAATTTGCTCGAAACTTCACAGTGGTCAAATAACTCTTCATGCTTGGATTTATGAAATTGAGAGTGGAGAAGTCTTTGCTTATGATGTTAGCAAAAAACAATTTGAACTTCTCAATCGCTCATTCCTTGTACCAAACTCTCTTATAGGTGTACACTCAGAATAAGATACCCATCTAATGGCTAATAAGTTATAAGTATCAATTATAGTTTATTAGCCATTATTGATTTTTCAATTAAAGAAAACAAAAATAGTTAAAAATATTACAAATTAATAGTGTAACATGAAAATTTTGTTTTTCAACAAAAATCCAGGATTCATCGGACAAAAAATTCAAGAATACTTACAGGCTGGTAACAAACGGTTACTGGGTACACCAGAAAGAGCACTATCAGAAGCTTACCAGGCTGCTCATAGAATTAAAAATATTGAAAGAGAACATTTTAATGGTCAAAAAATTACGCCACACTTAAGCAATTACACTGAAAGTGTCAGGGCTTATTGGCAGGTTTCTCTCAACAAGAACTTAATGATTATCAAGGCAAAATTAGCAGAGTTTCGTATCAGCTGTTCTCTCCTCGATATATCAAGTTCTGCTTTTTTAGAAAAATTAAGTTTTATTGATGAGGTTACCCTCAAATATAATTTAGAACAAGAAATCAATAAGAACGGGATAACACCAGTCTCTCAACCATTACAAATGAACCGTGACGAAGTTAACAACCAGTCAGATTCATCTGGTGTAGACAATATAAAAGTTGACCCTGTTTTTAAGAAAACAGGTGTATTTCCTAGGTCAATTGGAAGAACACTCAATAGAATTAAAGCAGATTTTTTGCCACAAGCAGAAGAACAATTTGTTAGAGACTTCCAAATTTTTAAAAACAGAACAAGAACTGCTGCAAAATTTTTGGCAATGCTAGTTATTGTGCCAATTTTAACTCAATCTCTTTCTAAAGAATTCTTAGTAAGTCCAATTGTAGAGCGGGTCAGAGGTGAAAATGTCAGTCAACTGTTCCTTAACTCTGAAATGGAAGAAGAAGCTCTCACAGAGTTAAAAACTTTTGAACAAAATCTAAAGTTTCAGAGCCTGATTAGTCAAGCACCACCACTTTCTCCAGAAGTCATAGAGGAAAAAGTAAAACAGAAAGTCCATACAATTGCTGAGGAATTTCGGGAGAAAGGCAATAACGCTATTAGCAATGTTTTTGCTGATTTGCTATCACTTATAGCTTTTGCATTGGTAATTGTTACAAGCAAAAGAGAAATTGTGATTGTGAAATCTTTTATCGATGATGTTATCTATGGTTTGAGTGACAGTGCTAAGGCATTCTTGATTATTCTATTCACAGATATATTTGTCGGATTCCACTCACCACATGGTTGGGAGGTGATTCTTGAAGGATTTGCGGAACATTTGGGGCTTCCAGCAGAGAAAAGCGCAATATCTCTTTTTATTGCCACTTTCCCTGTGATTTTGGACACTATTTTTAAATACTGGATATTCCGCTATCTGAGTCGGTTGTCTCCTTCAGCTTTGGCGACAATGAAAGAAATGAACGAGTAATAAGCTGTGACCGATATGGCGTTGCACACTTACTCCTAAGAAACACGCTTAACAGGGAACAGGGAACAGGGAACAGGGAACAGGGAACAGGGATGGTGTTTCTTAAGGCTGTTGCTAGCGGGTAGTCGCTAAGGTCTTGGGGGTTTCGGCTTGAGTTAATGTACTACTGAGATTCGGGGCGTAATCCTGATCGACTGCGTCACTTTCCTATTTTCTCTAGTGACGCTGCTACTCGTAGTTTCCCCCAACCCTGTGATTTGGGTGTATGCAATGTCCAAGGGCTGCAAATGCGTGACAGCCAAAAAAAATTCTGATATTCCTCTGAATTTTGTGTTAAATAGATTATTGATTTAGAGGATATTCTATGCATTTTGATTTAGTGCAACTCATAAAATCTTTAGGCTACTTTGGAGTATGGGCAATTGTCTTTGCTGAGTCTGGCTTACTCATTGGCTTTTTTCTACCAGGTGATAGTTTGCTGTTCACTGCTGGATTTGTAGCATCTCAGGGATTACTCAACATCTGGGTTCTGATCATTGGCGCTTTTATTTGTGCAGTCCTTGGTGATAACGTTGGCTATATGACTGGACATAAGTTTGGTCGCAAATTATTTCAAAAAGAAGATTCATGGTTATTTCATAAAAAACATTTGATAAAAACAACAAATTTTTATCAAATACATGGTAAGAAAACACTTGTCTTAGCTCGATTTGTGCCAATCGTACGGACTTTTGCGCCGATTGTCGCTGGCATTGGTGCCATGCATTATCGCACATTTATGTCCTATAACTTGGTTGGCGGGTTTCTTTGGACATTCGGCATCACTCTGTTAGGATTTTTCTTAGGAAAATCCCTACCAGCTGAACAGCTAGATAAGTATTTGTTACCCATTATTGGATTAATTATTGTTGTTTCTTTATTACCATCAATTCTTCATATTATTAAAGAAAACAAGAAGAACTGACAAAGAAGGTAATGGTGGTTAGTTGAGTTACTTGGTCAAGAGGATATCAGGGTCATGACTTCTTCAAACATAAACTTATACCTGTTTATCGAAAACTTTGTTTTCCTGATAATTTCTACATTTTTTTGTGTTGTTGTAGGCTGGGCGTGGAGAAATTCCAAACCCTTCAGCCTTCCCGAACCACTCCCTGGGTGGTTTAAAATTTGGTTCGGTACGGTGCAAGTTATAGGATTGATTGTTCCCCTTGTGGTGATACTTGTATGGGGTGTGTGGTTCGGTGACAATCGCATCCTCACTGTGCTTGTTCCCTACTTAGTCATGCTAGGATTGCAAATCTTAGCTGAGATTTTGACACTCAGGCAGTTTCACACAGTTGTATGGGTGATGGTTCCCTACTTATACTTGCCTTATCGCTTTTGGCAGCTTTATGAGGGGTGGAAGTTCCTCAGTGCTGAAACTGATCTCACTTGGGTACGAAATCTGTTGGTGGTACAAGTCGTCCTATGGGTTGTGAACTATGCCTTGGATGTGACACAGCTACCAAGGCTTCTACGTTGGGAAGTGAAAGAAGAGTCCGACACGAGTGCTTTAGTTCCGTAAAATCTTAAACTGACCATTCTTAATCTTAACCAAGATGGGTTTTATCTGTATCTCTCCTTGTGGAGTAAATTGGATTGTATTCCCGGAGGTTTCTTGGGGTGAAAGGTTAACCTTTCGCAATCTTTGCAAAACTGTTGCGCGATCGCGCTTTGGAGGATAAAGCTTGAATCAAAGCTTGAGTGGCGTCATAACTGGTGGCTGTGCGCCAGCTAATCTTTCCTCCCCATTGCTGTGCTGCTTTTTGGGCAAAGTTTTTTGATTGTGGTGCTTCCCGAAACCAAGGCACACTTACAATCAAGCCTTCAATTGCATTTCCACCTTCTTTCAAGGTTCTTCTCTATTC
>NZ_QMEB01000349.1 GCF_012912135.1 Brasilonema bromeliae SPC951
GGAGAAAAAAGAGGATGGGGGGATGGGGGGGTCGCTTCGCTCGGGAGCAGAGGGGAATCGTGATTCAAGATCCTCCCCTCTGCCCCTCCGCACCTCTGCCCCTCTGCCTTCAAAAGCCCGTATTCTTTTGGTGGATGACAACGCGGATATGCGCGCCTACCTGAAGCGGCTATTGAGTGAACGATGGCAGGTGGAGACAGCCCCTAATGGCGTGATCGCCCTCACCCAAATCCAGCAACACCCACCCGACTTGGTGCTAACTGATGTCATGATGCCAGAGATGGATGGGTTGCAATTGCTGGCTGCACTACGGGCTGATCCTCAAACAAAAAGTATTCCAATCATCTTACTGTCAGCACGAGCAACAGAAGAGGCAACGCTCGAAGGTTTGACAACAGGAGCGGATGATTACTTGATCAAACCCTTCTCTGCTCGTGAACTGATGGCAAGAGTTGAAACTCATCTCCAATTGGCATGGCTGCGCTTTGAGCGATCCGCGAACCGCTTCAAGAATGAGTTTCTCATGACCGTCACCCATGAATTGCAAGCTCCCTTAGTAACGATTCTCGGATGGGCACGCTTGTTACAAACCAAATCCATAAATTTGGAAACAATGGCACGAGCACTTGCAACCATCGAGCGCAATGCGACGATTGAAGCAAAACTAATTAAAGATTTGCTGGATGTTTCGAGCATTCTCTCTGGCAAGTTTCAATTGAAGCCTCAACTCGTCGATTTGGTTTCGCTGGTACAAAACGTGATTGAAACATTTCGTAAAGCGGCCCAGGCAAAGAGCATTCAACTGGTCGAGACGATATCGAACGTTACACAAATTGATATTTTAGCAGACGGCGATCGCCTCAAACAAATCATCACCAACTTGCTGGACAATGCCATCAAATTTACGCCTAAGGGGGGAAGCGTAGAAATTCAGGTGACTACTGATGCCCAAGATTCACAGCCCCCTAAATCCACGCCAGTTCCTCCTCGACGGGAACCGCCAAGATCGGACTGGCTCCCCAATTCCCCCCAAACTATAGCCTTTGCGGGCATTCCAGAAAGGGGGGTTAGGGGGGCAACATTTGCTCAAATTACCGTAACCGATACAGGACTCGGCATTCCTCCAGAATTTCTTCCCTATGTCTTTGATCGCTTTACTCAAGCAGAAGTGCCGAGCCGTCATTCGCCGGGAGGGGTGGGCATTGGGCTAGCGATCGCCCGTCTGTTGGTGGAATTACATTATGGTACGATTGAGGTAGCAAGCGCCGGAGTTGGAAGAGGCGCAACCTTTACAGTTCGATTACCATTCAAACAGTGAACAGTGACCAGTGACCAGTGACCAGTGAACAGTGACCAGTGACCAGTGACCAGTGAACAGTGACCAGTGAACAGTGACCAGTGAACAGTGACCAGTGAACAGTGACCAAAAACTGACAACGATAACTGATAACTGGTAACTGATAACTGGTAACTCAGTGTGCGAGCAATAAGTGCTATGCAACGACCTCAAAGAGAAACCGTTACCTTAAACGACATTTTAATTACTGAGGACCTATCACGGCGACCGCCTCGTTCGCCGAATTTGCTCTCGGAAAATCAGGCGTTGCATACATTAGCACGGCAGTTGGTGCAGCCGGAAATGATGCTTCAAAGTATAGTTGACATTGCGCTGGAGTTATGCAGTGCCGGAAGCGCCGGAGTCAGTTTACTCGAAGTGCTACCTAGTGGGGAAGAAATCTTTCGCTGGAATGTGTTAGCAGGAACATTAAAACAGTACGTAGGCGGCAGTACACCCCGCAACTTTAGCCCCTGTGGAGTTTGCTTGGAGCGGGGTGCCCCTGTGCTTTTTTCCCATCCTGAACGGTATTTCACCTACTTTCAGGAAGCGAAAACCCCAGTTGTCGAAGGCTTGGTGTTACCTCTTCAGGCGGATAACCATGCTCTCGGCACCATTTGGATTATGTCGCATTATGAGCAGCGGCACTTTGACGCGGAAGATGTGCGGGTGATGACGAGTCTGGCAGACTTTACAGCCGCAGCACTCCTGCTGAAGCAGCGACAAACTAGAGAATTGCTAGCTGCCAACGCTGCTTTAGAAGCGGAAGTTGTGGAGCGCAAGCTGGCGGAAGAACGTTTGCGCGCTTTGATCGAGAATCTACCGGTTGGGGCTGCGTTTGTCGTCGATCGCGATCTGCGCTACTTGCTTGCTGAAGGCCAAGCGTTGTCCGCTGCTGGATTCAAAAGCGAAGATTTTGTCGGAAAGACGATTTTCGAGGTGCTGCCGCCCGAATTAACGACGTATTACGAGGGATTGTACCGTCAGGGGCTTGCTGGCGAGTCGTTTGAGCATGAGCACAACGCACATGATCGCTCATTTATCTCATGTGGAACGCCGCTGCGTTCTGCCGATGGCGAAGTTTATGCAGTGCTTGCCGTTTCTTATGACATCACTGATCGCAAACAAACCGAAGACGCCATCGCAGCAGACCTTAAAGATACGCAACTGTTGCACGACCTGAGTACACGGCTCGTCACCGAAGGCAACATTCAGGCGCTTTATCAAGAGATTATGGCGGCGGCGATCGCCCTCACGCGAGCAGATGCCGGAACGGTGCAAATTTTGGATGAAGCAACGCAAGAGTTGGTGCTGCTCGCTACCCAGGGGTTTGAGCGAAATCTGACCGATCATTTCTATCGCGTTAACGCCAGTTCAAACACGTCTTGCGGTATTGCCCTCTTCACAGGCAATCGCACGTTCGTTGATTTCGATGTGCCCCAGAGCGAAGACCTTGATGGATCTGGGCAAATGCACGTTGAAGCTGGGTATTTTTCGGCACAGTCCAGCCCGTTGATTGCCCGTTCGGGCAAACCCATCGGCATGGTTTCAACCCACTGGCGCAAACACCATCGACCGAGCGATCGCGAACTGCGGTTTCTCGATTTACTTGCCCGTCAAGCCGCCGACTTGATTGAGCAGCGACAAGCCCAAGTCGCCCTGCGCGAGAGCGAGCGGCGGCTTTGCGCCACCCAGAACAACGCCGGCATCGGCATTCACGAACTCGACGAGATGGGGCGTTATCTGCGGATGAACGAGACGTTCACCCGATTGAGCGGCTACACGCTCGCGGATTTCGCCAACCGCACGATCTTCGATGGCATCCCCAGCGAGGACAGGGATAAGGCGCGCGAACATTACAGTCGGCTGGTGCGCGGCGAAATCGACAGCTATGTCGATGAGCGAACCTATGTCACGAGGGATGGATGCCGCGCGTGGGTTGAGGTGCTGACGACTGCGGTGCGGGACGACGAAGGGCGATTTCTCTATGCGGTGCGTGCGATTCACGACGTGACACAGCGTAGGAATGCAGAAGAAGCGTTGCGCGAATCGGAAGCAAAATACCGCACGCTGTTCAACTCAATAGACGCAGGCTTTTGCCTGATCGAAGTTTTGTTTGATGAAAGTGGAAAAGCATCTGATTATCGCTTTCTTGAAGCCAATCCAGCCTTTGAGAAACAGACCGGACTGGTGGACGTGATTGGCAAAACAGTGCGCGAACTAGTGCCTTCTCACGAGGCACACTGGTTTGAAATTTACGACAGAATCGCGCTAACAGGGGTACCAGAGCGGTTTGAAAACGCTGCCCAGGAACTTGGGCGGTTTTATGATGTTTACGCCTTCCGGATGGGTGAACCACAAGAGCGCAAGGTGGCGGTTCTCTTCAACGACATCAGCGAACGCAAACGCCGCGAAACAAATCTCGCCTTTTTAGCCGAAGTCAGCCAAGACCTCGCGCATTTGACGAACATTGAAGCGACGATGAATGCGCTCGGCGCGAAAATCGGCAGGCATCTGAATCTCGGACGCTGCATTTTTTGCGAAGTCATCGAAGCCGAAGACAAGGTGATCATGAGCTACGATTGGCATTGCCCGGAATTGCCTAGCGCTGTCGGTGAAGTCCCGATCTCGCAGTTCGTCAGCGAAGAATTTCGGCGAGCGAGCCGCGCCGGAACAACCATCGTCGTCGCTGATGTTCACAAAAGTTCGCTGGTTGAAGCATGGCAGGTTGAAGATTTTTTTGACATTGCTGGTTTGGTCTGCGTCCCGCTTCTTAGAGACGGGCAATGGCGATTTGCGTTGGTGGTTCACAATGTCGCGCCGCGCGATTGGCGAGACGACGAAATTGAATTGCTGCGCGAAATCACGACGCGCATCTGGACGCGGCTTGAACGCGCCCGCGCCGAAGAGTCATTG
>NZ_QMEB01000350.1 GCF_012912135.1 Brasilonema bromeliae SPC951
TTGTGAGGGTGTAGGGGGAAAAGAAGAATGAGAGAGGGGGCAGGGTGAAGACCAGAAGGGGAGAAACCAATCCACGTGAACTAATATTTCTCCGCACTACAACCGCTCCCTACTCGTGGGCTTCTTAGTTTTTTCTCCTACACCCTTATACCCCCACTCCCCTACACCCCTTCTTAGTCAATAATCAAGTATCCAAGAGTTTACGCTCTTGAATATTGACTATTGCACTTAATCAGCTGCCTTGACGCTACCAAGGTAGTTACCAGCACTTAAGAATGGGAACCGCTGGTATGGCACCACATTCTCACCGAAATACTGAGCATACTCAGAGCTATTGACAATCTCCTCGACAGCAGCTTTTATACCGCTATCTGCCAGTAAGTTGGTGTAATGGTGAATTTCCACCTGAGTTGCTGGCGCACGTCCCAACAGGTGACGGAAGAGGAACTCAACGACTTTGGTGTTGGGATAGGAAACGCAGAAACGCTGGCGATAGATTTCTGAACTCGCAAGTTCACTCACAAATTCTTTGACAGAAATTTCACCATTGCGCAGTCTGCTTTCCAACTCAGGATGGTGGAAGTGATCAGGAACTTGATCGCCATACACATCCATCACTTGACAGTAAATAGCGTTTAGAACCTGCTCCATCTCAGCTTGGTTTGCATTTGCTGTCATGCGGTAAATACGAGCTGGGTTGCGGCGGGTTGTATCCACATCAGCTTCAACCAACTGTCCCTGACTGGAGTTAAAAGAACGACCGACTTCAACAGGCTGCGGCTTACCATTGTCAATTTCACTGGATGTCGCTGCTGTGTCTGCGGTTGTCCTTATGCGCGGTTGCGCTGTCTCAAAGCTGGGGACAACAATATCCTGATTTTGCTTAGTGAGCTGGTTGTAGAGCTTTTGAGTGTTCGGGAAGTTCGCCGCTGGCAAGGTTGGGAAGCGGTTGTAAGGTACTGTATCTTCACCAAACGCTTCGAGATATTCCGGACTGTTGACCATTGCCCGGATAAAGGCGCGAATACCCTGAGTTGCAAGTATTTGATTGTACTTACGTATTTCCGCCTGATCAAGTGGGGCACGTCCCAGGAAGTGCTTGGTTCCTAGTTCGATGACCTTGGTGTTGGGGTATGGGGTGTAGAACTCTTTCTGGTATAGGCTAGAACAACCTAAACCTTCAATAAATTCTTTAACGGTGATTTCACCATTACCCAGCTTGCTTTGAAGCACTGTGAATTCGTTTTTGAGAATGTAGGGTTCAATATTGCGCTCGAAAATCTGACGGTAAGCAGCACCAATAACGATTCCCACCGCAACTTTGTCGTTGGTACCAGCTACCAACTTGAAGACTTTCGTTTGTTCGCGCTTCTTGGTGACGCCTTGGTTAATGCGGAACTGAATCTCGGGTTCTGTCCGCACTCCCTTAACACTACCAAGTTCGACAAATAGTGGAGTTTCTTCCTTCTCAATTTTCGGGGTGATATCTTCGCGGATGCTACCAACGCGCAGTTTCCGCGACGCTACACCACCAGGAGTCAGATACCGTTCATAAGGAACTGTATCTTCACCAAATGCCTCACTGTACTCTACGCTACCAATGATGGCGTCAACAACTGCGTAGAAGCCCTTCTTGGAGGCGATGTCAAAGTACTTGTTGTTTTCTTGACGACCGTAGGTAGGACGACCTAACAAGCGACGGTGGATGTACTCAATCGCCTTCATGACATACAGCGATGTCCAGTACATCTTCCGGAATAAATCTGACTTAGCCAAAGCGCGGATAAACTCCCGTACGGAGATATCACCGTTTTCCAGCTTAATTTCTTGCACTTTCAGCCGCTGACCGTCGTAAACATCGCGACCAAAAACTTGCAGGTAAGCCGCCCGAATCACCGCTTGGGTTGAGCTTTCCGAGTACTTGACACTGAGACCAGTTGGTGTCTTTTTACCTCTTGTACCAGGCAGTTGATCCAACTTGAACACCTTGGGACCTAGGGTACCAGGGTTCTCGCCCCGCGCTCCAGGATTGCTGTTTTGGTTATTAATTCCTGGTCCAGAGTGAATCAGGATGCGCTTGGTATCTTTACCAAAAGGAGCAGGACGAGTACTGGGGTTTCTGGTTTCTTTCGGGAAAATTGCCCCAAACTGAATTTCTAAGGGGTCGTTACCAGAACCATAAGGATGTTGGTCTGGTAGTGGTTGGTTATAAGCAGCAAAAGTTGTGATAAACTGTGGAACCTTGCGGAAAGGAGCACTGTAGTTAAACAGGTCTTGCTGTGGCCCCCAGTTACGACATTCTTGTGCTTCTTGACCAAGTCCCCGAATGTAAGGAACTGTTTCTTCACCGAAGTAATCACTGTATTCCTGAGAGTCTACCAGTGCATCGATTAAAGCTGACAGACCGCCTCGGGAAACGATGTCAAAGTACTTTTGTACTTCTTCTCGGCTACTTGGTCCGCGTCCCAAGAAGTGACGGAAAGCAAGCTCTAGGGCACGGCTGTTGATAAACGGCTGATAAAATTGTTTTTGGTAAAGCGGAGATTTGCCAAGGCGACGGACAAATTCTTTCATGGAGATAGTGCCGTTCTTCACCTGAGATTCCAGGTAAGAAATCGACTGACTGTAAGCACGGGTAATATCGCGCTCAAAAATTTGTCTATATGCCGCTTTTACAACTTCGTTTTTCTCCAGTGCTGACAACCCAGGCTTCATGACAAACTTGGGACGCCGTTCTGCCGCATTGAAGTAAATTTGAGGCAGTTCTAAGCCCTGTTGATCGCTTGAAGGACGTTGACGCAGTTTATTAGAAGGAGAGGGTGCTTTGAATTCTGTAATCAAAACATCCATGTACTGAGACACAATGTCCTTTGCCTCAGCATCCTGACGGAAATAGGAAAGCGCCGCAAGTTTGATTTCCTGCAAAGCAACAATTGTGGCTTCACCGGAACAGGCGTTTTCAATGATTTCTCTCAAACCACGCGTGTTGACAGCGATGATGCTGGGGTCACCAGCCACAATCGCGTAGGTAGCGTAGCGCAAAAACCACGACAAGTCCCGCAGGCTCTTAGCCATGTTTGCTGGACCATAACGGGCGACGTTGATTGGTCGGAAACCAGGAGGAGTCGGACCACTCGGTGAACTGTTAAAGACTGACCGCAAATTTTCTAAGAAACCACCACGACTTTCTACGTAAGTGACAGTTCCTAGTCTCATGGTATCTCTAACAGAAGCGGGTGCGCCAGCCATCACCACTTCTGGTTCCCTGGGCTTTTCTAGGAAAGACATTGGCGAACCACCAACAAAAATCCGGTTGGCAGCACGAGAGACAATAATCTCCGAATTTTCCGTGAGCGTCTGGGCGATTTCTAGACGCTTGACACCAGATGCAAAATACCTTGCCAGTTCACTTAACTCGCCAACTCCCAGAAAGCGGTCTTGTTGCTCTGCTTGGGAAATTGTTGATACTGCTAGGGTTTGATATAGTTGCGGACGCGCAACTGAGCTTCCACCACTTGCCTTAACACCCATCGGATTTGTAAAACTCCTATCATATTTTTTTTGTGTTAAGTCTGGGTTGCTTTTAGGCTTGACACATCGGTGCAGTTATGCGTTAAGACTGCTGCCCTCAAGACTGCCAAAAAAAATTAACCCAGTCAGCTTTTAGATTAGAACGTTTTGGCATTTCTCTGTGGCTTTATTAAGAAGTGTGTAGAAAGTAAAGCCAAGATGTATCAACTCCAAAAGCAGATGTTTAAACTTCTGTGAGAATATATTTAAGATTTGTATCATTTCTTGATAAAACGAGATTTCTTCTTTTGACATCAAATCCATCCGGTTGATTGGTTATCATTCACAGTTTCTACCTCACCCCGCCTACGGCACCCCTCTCCGAACTCGCGGAGAGGGGCTGGGGGTGAGGTTTTGACGACGAACACCACACAGATGCTCACAAGTCAATATATGTGTCAGTATCTGTGGTTTCATACAATCACTTGAAAAAAATTACAAGAGAGTTTAATAAAAAATGATGACACTGGTTTGGCGATCGCCCTTCTTTGTCCGAACGCTTCAACTAATGCCTCGTTCCCAGTTTCTGACTGATAATACTTATTAGTACTCACAGTCTCCCTTACTCGCAATCGCTAATTTTAGATTTGGAGTTGATCATGAAACAGGGTTTGCATTTACTGCTCGGAAAAACTTATCTAAACCTAGTTAAACCAGATTTAGCGTTCTCTTC
>NZ_QMEB01000024.1 GCF_012912135.1 Brasilonema bromeliae SPC951
GTGTAGGGGTGTAGGGGGAAGAAGGGGATTTTCTTTTTGTGCAACGCCACATCCTATCTCCTATGTCCTTCCTAGTTGTTGACTTAATCTCATTGCGCCGAACTCGCTTTTTTACTTTGTATATGCAAAATTCCAACTAATAGGAAATATCATGTCAAGGGTAAGTGATAATTCAAGCGTAAGGGAGCAGTTTTTTGATAATGATAAACCACAAATTTGGTGGTTAATTGCTGTAACCTTGCCAGTCATAGTTGCTACTGGAGTCCTAAGCATAGCCAAAATGGAGCAAGTGAAAAAGTTCAATACGCCCGTATCCAGTGCGCCAATCACAAGTATAAATGCTTTAGGACGTTTGGAACCCCAAGGGGAAGTATTTAAACTGTCTGCACCAGTAGGAGTCCAAGGAACGTCGCGAGTCGAACAAGTTTTTGTCAAACAAGGAGAGCAAGTCAAAAAAAATCAAATCATTGCTATTTTGGATAACTTTTCCAGTAGCCAAGCCGCAATGGAAGAAGCTAAAGCAAAAGTCCAAGAAGCCCGTGCCAATTTAGCAAATGTCAAAGCAGGTTCACCAAGAGAGATTGAGGCTCAAAGAGCTGTAATTGCTCGCTTGGAAGCACAATTACGTGGGGAACTAGATGCTCAACAAGCAACAATTACTCGCCTGCAAGCAGAGTTAGGCGGGGAAAAAACTGTTTTACAAGCAACAATTAATCGTATCAAAGCTGAAGTCCAAGGACAAAGGGATGCTTTCCAAGCTACGGTTTCGCGTATACGAGCTGAACAACGTAATGCCGAAGTCGATGCTCAACGCTATCAAATGTTATACGCAGAAGGTGCGATTTCGCAACAAGAACGTGATAGAAAGCAATTAGGCGCAGAAACTTCGACTCAGCAACTTGTAGAAGCTCAAGCCAACCAAAGAAAAACGGTTGCAACTTTGCGACAGCAACTTGCTGAAGCTAAAGCCAATCAAGTCAAAACTATAGCAACTTTGCAACAGCAACTGGTTGAAGCTAGAGTTAACCGGAACAAAATTCTCGCAACTTTGCAAAGACAAATTGATGAGGAAAGAGCCAAATTTAACAGACTTAAAGAAGTTCGTCCCATTGATTTACTAGTTGCACAGGCACAAGTTAGCAATGCAATTGCGGCTCTGAAAAGAGCACAAGCTCAATTGAATTTAAGCTATATCAAAGCACCAATCTCTGGCGAAATTCTTAAAATTCATACGAAAGCTGGAGAAAGCATCAATACAAATGGCATTGCTGAGATTGGACGAACGGATCAGATGATAGTCATAGCTGAAGTTCCCGAAGACAGTATTAGTAAGGTGCGCCTTGGTCAACAAGCCGTAATAACCAGTGATAATGGAGCTTTTAGCGGAGGATTACAAGGAACTGTTGCTGAAATTGGTAGGAAAATTGGCAAAAAAGATGTCTTAAATACAGACCCAGCAGCAGATGTTGATGCCAGAGTCGTAGAAGTGAAAATTGTCCTGACTCCACAAGATAGTAAAAGAGTGACAGGCTTAACTTACGCCAAGGTGGCTGTTGAAATTAATCTTTGAAACATCAATTTTGGCTCAGCTAATAACTAACAACTGAGGACAAAAGATAATGACCAAAATTCCTCTGGCTTGGTTACAACTTAAGCGAGAAAAAACTCGTTTAGCTGTAGCTCTGGCAGGAATTGCCTTTGCTGATATTTTAATGTTTATGCAGCTTGGTTTCCGGGATTCTCTATATTTTAGTAACGTCCGTTTTCATACGAGTTTACAAACTGACATTGTTCTCATCAATAATCAATCTAATGCTTTACTTTCCATGAAAGGTTTTTCTCAGAGGCGTTTATACAAAGCTTTAGATGTACAGGCAGTGCAAAGTGTGCATCCAATTTATCTAGATTATACTGCCTGGAAAAATCCTTTAACGGGTCGTTCTCGTAATCTCCTAGTTATTGGAGTAAATCCAGCCGTCAATGTCTTAGATTTACCTGGTGTTAAAGAAAATTTAGATAAACTGAAACTGCCTGATGTTGTTTTATATGACCGTTCTTCTAGACAGGAATATGGGCCTATCGCTACTGAGTTTGAACAAGGAAAAACTGTAGCAGCAGAAGTCAATTCTCGGAGAATGAAAGTAGGGGGACTATTTACATTAGGTGCTTCCTTCGGAGCAGATGGAAATTTAATTACCAGTGATTTAAACTTTTTGCGAATATTTCCCCTTCATAAGCAAGGAATAATTGATATCGGTCTGATTAGATTAAAACCAGGAGCAGATGCAAACACTGTTGCTCAAAGTTTGAGAAATTATTTACCTAGAGATATCAAAGTTTTAACTAAGCAAGAATTTATTGATTATGAAAGATATTACTGGGAAAGTGGTACAGCAATAGGTTTTATTTTCACTTTAGGCACAATTATGGGTTTTATAGTAGGAACTGTCATTGTCTATCAAATACTTTACACTGAAGTGGCAGACCATTTAGGTGAGTATGCAACCCTAAAAGCAATAGGGTATACACAAAATTATTTGTTAATTGTTATCCTACAAGAAGCTTTGATTTTAGCAATTTTAGGATATATTCCAGGATTTGCTATAACTATGTTTTTGTATGCTCGCGCAAGGGATGCCACACTTCTACCAGTTTTGATGAGTGTAGGACGAGCCGTAATGGTACTCATTTTGACTTTTCTTATGTGCTTTATATCTGGCACTATTGCTATGCGGAAGTTACGTTCTGCTGACCCAGCAGATATCTTCTAAAAAAGTGTTTGGGTTTTCAAAAAAATAACATTTTGTCAGATATAAAATTCTTATTTTATTTTTTAACAGAACTCCGTACAGTTTCTGTTAATCATTAAGAGTTAAGCGTTCCCCTGTTAAGAGTTCCCTATTCCCTAGCGAGACGAGTTCGTATGGCTCCGCCACGCAAGCTAACATAAACCAAACCGGATTCCTATATATTCTAGGAGTTTTTGTTATCAAAAAATTTTAGCAACACAAGTACAGAACCCATCTACCACTCTACTGAATTATGTGGATTGTTCAACTTGCTCTTCGTCGTCCTTACACCTTCGTCATCGCCGCTGTTCTCATTCTCGTTTTGGGCGTGGTGACTATCACTCGTATGGCGATAGATATTTTCCCCGAAATTAACATTCCCGTCGTCAGTGTTATTTGGTCTTACAACGGTGTTGCACCGGAAGAAATGGAACAGCGCATCGTCACAGTCAGTGAACGCGCTTTTACAACCACAGTCAATGACATTGAACACATTGAATCACAATCACTCAATGGTGTCAGCGTCATCAAAGTGTTTTTCCAGCCCGGTGCGAAGGTTGAAGCCGCTGTAGCGCAATTAACCTCTGTCACGCAAACAATTTTGCGCGTCCTACCTCCAGGTATCACGCCACCGCTGATTATTCGCTATAACGCTTCGAGTGTGCCGATTTTACAGTTAAGTGTCAGCAGCAAATCGCTTTCAGAACAGGAACTTTACGACAACGGTAATAACTTTCTCAGAACACAGTTAGCCACAGTACAGGGTGCTTCTGTACCTCTGCCCTACGGAGGTAAACCTCGGCAAATTATGGTAGATATCGACCCGCAGGCGCTGTATGCTAAAGGACTTTCTGCGACTGATATCACCACTGCCATTAGCGCCCAAAATTTGATTTTGCCTGCCGGAAGTGCAAAGTTGGGAGAACGTGAATATTCTGTGCGTCTTAATAGCAGTCCGGATGCTGTAGATGCTCTCAACAACTTGCCGATTCGAGAAGTTAACGGTACTGTTCTCTACATCCGCGATGTTGCTCAAGTCCATGATGGTTTCGCTGTTCAAACCAATATCGTGCGTCAAAATGGTCGGCGTTCCAGCCTCATCACTGTCCTGAAAAATGGTAGTGCTTCCACATTGGATGTCGTCGCCTGCGTGAAAGAAGCGATACCACGCATCGCTGCTACTCTACCCAAGGAACTGCACTTAGAGTTATTGTTTGACCAATCTTTATTTGTTAAAGCTTCTATCCAAGGGGTATTGACAGAAGGACTCATAGCTGCATGCTTAACTGGCACGATGATTTTATTATTCTTAGGCAGTTGGCGCAGTACCTTGATTGTCACTATCTCCATTCCCCTGTCAATTCTCTGTTCCATCATCACGCTGCGGTTGCTGGGACAAACGCTCAATATTATGACCTTGGGTGGTCTTTCCCTGGCAGTTGGTATTCTGGTGGATGACGCCACCGTTGAAATTGAAAATATTCACCGTAACTTAGGACAAGGCAAACCGTTACACCAAGCCATCTTGGATGGTGCGCAGCAAATCGCTGTTCCGGCGTTTGTTTCAACTCTGGCAATCTGTATTGTGTTTGTGCCAGTCGTCTTTTTAACAGGAGTTGCACAGTCACTTTTCATGCCTCTGGGGATGGCAGTTGTGTTTGCAATGCTTGCGTCTTATGTACTTTCCCGGACTGTGGTGCCTATGCTGTCACAGTTTCTCCTCAAGCATGAGGTACATCTTTATACTGATCATGAACATTCCAATGGTAATGGTCACCATACAGATACCCATTCCTCAAGCGCTGGTAAAGACATCTTCTGGCGCGTTCACGAACAGTTCAATCGCCAATTTGAAAAATTTCGCAACCGTTATCGTCGGTTCCTTGCTTGGGCTTTGAGTCATCGCCGCCAAGTGTTTGTTATGTTTGGCGCGTTTTGGGTGAGTGGATTAGTTTTGTTACCATTCGTCGGTCAAGACTTTTTCCCTCAAGTTGATGCTGGTCAGTTTCGCTTACACGTCCGCACTCCTGCTGGGACGCGCGTAGAAGAAACCGAGCGGATTTTTACTCAGGTAGAGAATGTGATTCGCCAAGCAATACCAGCCCAAGAGTTAGAAATTATTCTGGATAATATCGGCTTACCAGTTGGTGGGATCAACCTTGCTTTTAGTGATAGTGCCACAATTAGTGCTGCGGATGGTGAAATTCTCGTAGCCCTCAAAGAAGGAGAGCATCACCCCACTTGGCAGTATGTTAAACAACTGCGTCAAAAATTAGAAGCGCAGTTCCCGCAGTTGACGTTCTTTTTCCAACCTGCTGATATTGTTACTCAAATTCTTAACTTTGGTTTACCAGCTCCTATTGATGTTCAAGTCATAGGTCCAAGTCGCAACCGTAAGGCAAATTATGCGATCGCCAAGCAAATTGAAGCGCAAATCGCTAAAATTCCTGGTACAGCGGATGTTCACTTACATCAAATTGTTGATGCACCAGAGTTACGTATTAATGTAGACCGCACTCAGGCACAACAAATAGGCTTAACTCAACGGGATGTGGCAAATAACTTGCTGACGTCCTTAAGTTCTAGTGGTCAAACTTCCCCCAACTATTGGCTAGATCCTGTTAAGGGTGTGAGTTATCTGGTGGCGGTGCAAGTACCGCAATATAAAATCAATTCTTTAGAAGCACTCCAGAGTACTCCGATCACGAACAACTCGACTTCACCGCAACTGTTAAGCAATCTTGCCACAGTGCAACGGCGGACAACAATGGCTGTGGTGAATCATTATAATGTGCAGCCTGTGTATGATGTTTACGCTAATGTCCAAGGTCGGGATTTAGGCGCTGTGTCGCGAGATATAGATAAGGTTTTGGCACAGTTTCGCCCCAAGTTAGCCCGTGGTAGTTCGATTGTGGTAAGGGGTCAGGTGGAAACTATGAATGCTTCGTTTTTGGGATTGGGAGTGGGGTTGTTATTTGCGATCGCCCTAGTCTACTGCTTGATGGTAGTGAATTTCCAATCTTGGATCGACCCACTGATCATTATGATGGCACTGCCAAACGCTTTGGCTGGGATTATCTGGATTTTGTTTATTACGAATACAACTTTCAGCGTACCTTCTTTAATGGGTGCAATTATGTGCATTGGAGTTGCGACAGCTAATAGCATCTTGCTTGTGACGTTTGCAAATGAGCAACGTCTGGAGGGGAAAAAAGCCCTCTCCTCAGCTTTAGCAGCAGGTTACACTCGTCTGCGACCAGTATTGATGACTGCTTCTGCAATGATTATCGGGATGCTACCAATGTCTCTTGGTTTTGGAGAAGGTGGTGAACAAAATGCTCCTTTGGGTCGTGCTGTTATTGGTGGATTGTTCGCAGCGACCTTTGCCACATTGATTTTTGTCCCCGTAGTCTACAGCATTTTGCGACGGAAACAACCCCACAACCTTGATGATACGATGTTGCCTTCATTGATGGAAGCAGATGGAGTTATGAGGTAATGGGCAAAAGAAAAGTAAAAAGTAAAAAATTGTGACTCTTTCGTACTTCTCCAAATCCTTACTATCTTTCAATTGCAACTCGATATGAATACTCATCAATCTCCCAACCCTAACTCTTTTGACGAGTTAACTTCTAGAGATAAAAGACGCAAAAGAGGTTATCTCGGCTCGATGACACTCATTGCTGGTATTGGTGCATTAGTAACTGGACTTCTAGCAATTGGCATTTTGCCTCGTCTCCAACAGCGTGCAGAATTAAAAGCACTTGCCAAGTCTGCACAAACAGATGTTCCCACTGTCAATTTTGTCAAGCCCAAACGTGCTGCTAATTTTACGGTTTTATCCTTACCTGCTAGTATCCAAGCGAACCAAGAAACATCAGTCTATGCCCGAACCAATGGGTATTTGCGGCGACGAACTGTAGATATTGGTGACAAAGTACAAGCAGGGCAAATACTTGCAGAAATTGACACACCGGAAACCGACCAAGAAGTGGCACAATCACGTGCTGAGTTAGCAAGAGCACAAGCAAATCTCGCTCAAGCCCGCGCTAACTTAGCCCAAAAGCAGAGCAATTTTTCTGAGGCTAAATCAAACTTAGCAGCCAGACAGGCAGAACTGATGCAAGCACGCACAAATTTAGAATTAGCCCGTCAAACCTGGCAGCGCTGGCAAGAGCTTCAGCAGCAAGGAGCAGTGACTCAGCAAGCTGCTGACGAACGCAAAACGTCATTCAGTGCGAATCTTGCTAATGTCGATGCAGTGAAAGCTCGTGTCAATTCTGATCAAAACAGTGTTAATGCGGCGCTTGCTAGTATCAACTCTGACCAAGCAAACGTCAACGCATATCTTGCCAGTGTTGCTGCTAGTCGCGCAAGTGTGGAAAAATCGGTGGTTTTGCAATCTTTTAAACGTGTGACAGCTCCCTATAATGGGGTGATTACAGGACGCAATGTAGAGACGGGGGGGTTAATTTCGGCTGGTAGCAATAGTAACTCAAGCAATGCATGGCTATTTAAAATAGCTCAAACCAACAGCTTGCGTATCCGCGTTAACGTACCACAAACTTTGATTCAATCCATTCGGCAAGGTCAAACGGCTCAGATTCACGTCCGCGAGTTACCCAGCAAACCGTTTACAGGCAAAGTTGTTCGCACTTCTGACTCCCTCGACCCCAAAACGAATACGCTGTTGACAGAAATCCAAGTGCCAAATCCTAACGATACAGTGCGACCTGGGATGTATGCTCAAGTCACATTTACAACTACGCGTATGAACCCACCGATGCTGATACCAGCTAATACTTTGGTTGTTAATTCGGAGGGGACTCAAGTAGCTAGTGTGACAAGAGACCAAACTGTACACTATCACAAAGTAGAGCTTGGTCGAGATTATGGTACTGAAGTAGAAGTGATTTCTGGTTTGAACCCAAATGAATCTCTGATTACTAATCCTAGCGATGATTTAGGCGAGGGTGCACGGGTTCAAGCTGTTGCTGTTAAGCCTAAGGGGAAAAGTTAGGTATTTGCAACCGCAGATGCACGCAGATAAATATAGATAATGTATCTGTGTGCATCTGAAGGACACTGCTGTGCAGTACAGCAAAGCGAAATATTATGTATGAATGGTAACATTTGTGTGTTCAACAACTGTTGTAGAGATAGGTTAATATTTTTGAAGCAGCTGGTCTTGCAAAGACAAGCCATTTTTTTATAGTATTGCTAGCTTATGGTGTCTTGTGGCTGTAATTGGAAGCTCTTGTGATCTGACTTTAACATAGGACTTGCAGACACTCCTGTGATCAGAAAGTGAGAACCAAAATGCATTCATGGTAAATTACTGACAAATAATCAGATCAACTCCACCATGTAGTCCTATTGCAAAGCCAAAAGTCAAGAGTCCGAAGTCATGAGCTATTTGCTAATGCCTGCTGAATAAGAACTAATGACTAGACTAGGTAAAAATTCATGGCAAGAAAACTTCGTCCCTCGCCTAAAATCCTCACTAAACCTGATAACGAAGACGACTTCTATCACGAACCAGGAACCATACCAGGAACCATCATTATTCCCACAGATGCTTCACCACCAGAGATGACATTGATTGACTATAGTACTGGCGATGTTATCCGTAAAGAAATCAAAACCCCGGAAGAGTGCGCTGACTATCTAGATACAGCATCTGTTTCTTGGGTAGAAGTCCAAGGTTTAGGGGATGAAGACATTTTGCGACGACTGGGGAAGGTGTTTGATTTACATCCTTTGGTTTTAGAAGATATAGTCAATTTGGTAGAGCGTCCAAAAATAGAGGAATATGAAGACTATTTACTAATTATTTGCCGAATGGTTGTGCCAAAGGAAAAAAGATATGGATTTTATAGTGAGCAAGTGAGTCTGGTGTTAGGAAAAAATTACTTGCTTACAGTACAAGAGGAACCAGAACATGATTGCTTGGAAGGAGTGCGAGCGCGAATTTGTAACAACAAAGGTATTATCCGCAAGCGCAAAGCAGATTATTTAGCTTATAGTTTATTGGATGCAATTATTGATGGTTTTTTTCCGGTTCTAGAACTTTATGGTGAGCGAATTGAAGAGTTAGAGGAAGAAGTTATGGTTAACCCTTCGCGACAAACACTACAAAAAATTTATCAAGTAAGGCGAGAATTGTTACAACTACGTCGCTACATCTGGCCTCAACGGGATGCAATAAATTCTTTGATTCGTGATGGCAATGAACTCATCAGTGAGGATGTGAGAATTTACTTGCGAGATTGTTATGACCATGCAGTGCAGGTAATGGATATGCTAGAAACTTACCGGGAACTTGCCACAGGATTGATGGATGTTTATCTTTCGGCAGTAAGTAACAGAATGAATGAAATTATGAAGTTTTTGACTGTTATGTCGTCAATTTTTATCCCCCTAACCTTTGTTGCCGGAATTTATGGTATGAACTTCAATACTGACAAATCACCATATAATATGCCTGAACTCAATTGGTATTGGGGTTATCCTATGTGTTTAGCATTCATGGCAGCAGTCGCCTTTGTCTTGGTCTTCATCTTCTGGCGAAGAGGCTGGTTTCAGAATTTCTCACAAATTAATTCTGATTATAAGATTTGAAATTGCCACTTAGTTAAGTTTGAAAAGTGAATAAAAGGGAGTTCATATACTAAAAATATGGGTAATGCTGACAACAATTTACTGATTCTGACGCTTTATATAATTGGTATTACTTACACCATTAACCAAATGGTCGAATCAATTGCAGAACAAGTAAAGATAGAATTCAATAAAGCACTTGTAGATGAACAACTGAAAGACCAAAGTCTTCAAGATAAGATTGGGATTAGTTTCGGAGGACTGGCAGGTACGTTTGACATTACCAAACCACAATCTTTGTCGATTAACATTGAAAATAAATCTCAGGATTTAGCAATATACGTTGATTGGGACAATTGCGCTTTTGAGGAATTTGACGGAACCTCGAAGCGCGTGATTCGGATGTCACCAGATATAACCCGTGATTTAGGTGTATTCCAAAGTCCCAGTCTTATCGTCCCTAAAAAAACACTGAAAGAATCAGTTTCATCTGAAAGTGTTTTCCAATTCGATAAGTTATCTGCAACATACACAGCAACAAAAAATTCAATAGCCAATGTCCTCAAATGGAAAACAAGCCCCATTAGGTCACAAAGAATTGAATTTAACAGATTTATGAGCAGAAAACGCAACTTTGATTTCTCACTAGATTTAGTCTTCCGACTAGCCGAAACAAATTTTGGTGTTGCTCAAGGTGTGAATGCACCTCCCCTTTGCATTGTCAAGTGTCCCTTCACTGTTAGAAAACTCCCTTGGACGTATGCCTTGCCTTGGAATAAAAGGCGTTGACATCCTCCCACTACTGAGCTGAGTACCGTTTCAGTAGGAGCCTTCTGGCGGAACTAGGTAAACTTAAACGACTGGTTCGCTCATTCAAAGACTACACTGGATATTAGGAGAGAGTAGGCGCAGGTGGTTACAGACTAGTTTCGTTGAGACTGGTTTGAGGAAAGTCCGGGCTCCCGAAAGACCAGACTTGCTGGATAACTCCCAGTGCGAGCGATCGCGAGGATAGTGCCACAGAAACATACCGCCCTTTTTCAGTGAACAGTGAACAGTCAACAGTGAACAGTCAGTAACTGATAACTGATAGCTGATAACTGGTAACTGAAGAGGGTAAGGGTGCAAAGGTGCGGTAAGAGCGCACCAGCATGATCGAGAGATCATGGCTCGGTAAACCCCGGTTGGGAGCAAGGCGAAGGAACTATGGTTGGTCTTTTACCAGTTCCGCTCTCATAAGAGCCGCTAGAGGCGTTTGGTAACAAACGTCCCAGATAGATAACCGCCCTCTTAAATGTAGAAACGTAATATGTTACGTTTTTACAAAAGAGAACAGAACCCGGCTTACGTTCCGACTCTCTCCCTCTTTTTTGTCCTTTATAAAGTTAAACCCCGTCCCTAGGCTCGGTATATCCTTGTATTATTGGTCTTAGTTTTTTGTTAACAAGCAATGACTAATGACTCATGGCTCATGATTCATGACTAATAACTAATGAGCATTGCTTATCCACGCCGTCAACGACAACTCGAAAGCTTAGTCAGAAAATTAGGTCTCCAGACAGATGCGCCGATAAAATGGCAACTGCTGGACTTAGCGCTGACTCATCCCACTGTCTCCGAGTCAGCAAATTATGAACATTTGGAGTTTGTCGGCGATGCAGTCGTGCGATTAGTGGCTGCTATTGTGCTATGGGAAAATTATCCTAATTGTCCAGTGGGAGATTTTGCAGCGATTCGTTCGGTGTTGGTGAGCGATCGCATTCTCGCCCAACTAGCCAGAGAATACGGCTTGGAGTTACATTTACTCGTTGCAGGCAGTGCGACTGCTGATAAAGTTGGTCAAGAGTCAAGACTGGCTGATGCCTTTGAAGCAATTTTAGGTGCTCTTTATTTGAGTACACACAGTCTCGAACTTATTCGCTCTTGGCTAGATCCTCATTTCAAAAAACTTGCAGCAGAAATTCGCCTCGATCCGGCTAGATTTAACTACAAAGCCGCCCTGCAAGAATGGACTCAAGCAAAGTATAAAGTCTTACCTGAATATCGAGTCATAGAAATGAATCAACCGCAGCACAATCAAGAGCGTTTCCTGGCTGAGGTATGGTTACACGGAGAAAAGCTCGGTCAAGGAAAGGGACGCTCTATCAAAGCTGCCGAACAAGCTGCTGCAAAAGTTGCTTTTTTATCACTGGATCATCAGGAAAAGCCCTGAAATCAAATGGTAGATGATAAGCTAATAACTAAAACTAGGGGTGTAAGGGTGTAAGGGTGTGGGGGTGTAAGGGGTAAGAGAGTTTTACTTCTTCTCCTCTCCCTTTTCAAGATTGCCGGAACCGACGAGTCATCTTATTCCCTTACACCCATACACCCCTACTCCCCTATACCCCTAGTTTGTTGACTAATGATTAAAAAAATTAAAATTGCTGTAGTTGGTGTTGGACGTTGGGGCGTTCATTTGCTAAGAAATTTTTTAGAACATCCGCAAGCGAGTGTAGTGGCGGTAGTCGATCCGAACCCAGAGTGTTTGGCGGCGGTGAAACGGCAGCATAATTTAGGTAACGAAATTCTACTGACAACAGAGTGGCAAGCAATACAGCAAGTGGAAGGTTTAGAAGCCGTTGTTATTGCCACTCCCGCCAGCACGCATTACTCCTTAATTACCGATGCCTTGCATTGGGGTTACCACGTTTTAGCAGAAAAGCCTTTAACTCTCAACCCAGCAGAATGTCGAGAACTGTGCCAACTTGCCCAAAAACAGCAACGACAACTGATAGTTGACCACACTTACTTATTTCACCCAGCAGTCACGCGAGGGAAAGCGGTTGTACAGGCGCGTCAATTAGGTGATTTACGTTATGGTTACGCTACTCGCACTCATTTAGGACCAGTTCGCCAAGATGTTGATGCACTCTGGGACTTAGCCATTCACGATATTGCCATCTTTAATTCTTGGCTAAACCAAATTCCAGTGAAAGTCCAAGCAACGGGTACAGTGTGGCTGCAACCAAGTGTAGGGGGAGTAGGGGGAGCAGAGGAGCAGAGGAGCAGAGGAGCAGGGGGAGCAGGGGAAGCAGGGGAAGACAAAGAAATAACATCTCCTTCACTCCCTCACTCCCTCCCTCCCTCACTTCAAAACCAAGGATTATCCGACCTAGTCTGGGTTACACTCACATATCCGAATAATTTTCAAGCGTATATTCACTTATGTTGGCTCAATCCTGATAAACAACGACGACTAGGAGTTGTTGGAAATCTTGGCAGTTTAATTTTTGATGAAATGTCTCGTACCTCACCTTTGACGATACTGCACGGCGAATTTGAACAGCAGGAAAATCGATTTGTTCCTGTGAATCAGAAGCAACAAGTGCTGGAAATAGAAACAGGTGAACCATTAGGGCGAGTGTGCAATCACTTTATCACTTGTGTGCTTGAAAATAGTCCCTCCAAAGTGTCCTCTGGTTTAGTAGGCACGCAGTTAGTGCAAATTCTTGCTGCTTTGACAGAATCTCTTAATAATGGTGGCAAGCCTGTTTTTCTTAATGCAAATGAAGACTGAAATTCTACAACTTTGCATTTTGCATACTCAGTGTTGAATTCTTTAATTCCTTGTTGAGAGTAGACGGAAAACGGTTTTTTTGTAAAGTAACTTCTTCTGCTGCTTGCTTTTCCCCTCTTACTGCTTGATCCCCAGAGGAAACACTGAGGTTTTCTAAATTTTTTTTTCCTTCTGCGTCTGGTAACTGTGACCCATCAATTAAAGGTAAAGTTATTTTCATTGTCGTGCCTTGATCCAGACCTGCACTTTCAAGAGTAATAGTACCTCCCATAAGTTCCATTAAATTTCGTGAAATGGCAAGTCCTAATCCTGTACCGCCAAATTTACCTGAATTTGAACCCACCATCACAAAAGGGCGAAATAGTTTTTGCTGTTGAACGGGATCAATTCCTATACCTGTATCTGTAACAGAGATAATGACTTCAGATTTATCATCTCTACGTTGAATTTCTGTGGAGATTGTAATGCTTCCTTGTTCAGTAAACTTCGTTGCATTACCGATGACATTAATCAGCACTTGTTTAAGCTTGGCGGTATCAGCATTAACTGGAATTGTCTCATTCAATTGAGGAATATTTAATTGCAAGCCTTTTTGTTGAACATTAACTGATTGTATGTTTATAACTTCTTTAAGAATCTGCCGGAGATCAATAGGTTGCAGAACTACCGAAAGCTTTCCTGCTTCTATTTTGGAAATGTCAAGTAAATCATTAATAATGCCTAATAAGTGAATTGCTGCGTCATCCACACGACTGAGAAACTCCAATTCTTCTTCTCGGTCATCGCACATACCATCTCGAACCAGACGAACGCAATTAATGATGGTGTGTAGTGGGTTTCTCAACTCATGGGAAGTCGTAGCTAAAAACTGACTTTTTACCTGGTTGGCAGTTTTTGCTTCTTTCCATGCTATTTCCAATTCTTCTGCCCAAGCTTTCAACCGTTCAACCATTTGCTCAAGTGCTTGTGCTAATTGGTTAAACTCCCGAATTTTGAAGTTATGAGGGATTGGTTCTGTTGATTGGTTTAAATGAAGATTTATGGCGTAGTCTCGCAGTTGTTCTACTGGACGTGCCAAATAACGAGCTAAATACAGCGACGCCAAAACACTTGCGCCAATTAAACCTAATGTTAAAACAATGAGGATAATTTTAATTCCCTCAAGACCATATAAAGCATTATCTAATTCTGTAACAGCTATAATCACCCATTTTCCCTCTTGCCCTTCTGTTACGGGACTGGGAATAGCAGTGTAGCCAGCAAGTAATTCTTCTCCTTCATTTTCAAAAAAGAAATGTAGAAAATATTTCCTCCCTGCCAAAGCAGCTCTTAGAATTTGTTTGAGTCGCGAAGCATCTGCATGTTGCTTTATATTAGTCCCAACGCGATTAGCAATTGGGTGTGCCATAACTGTTCCATCATCAGCGATAACCATCGTTGAGCCTGTTAGCGAACCCGGCTTAGTTCGGCCATTTTCTTGCAGTATGGTCGCACGAAAAATCAAGGCATAACGTAAATATCCTATACTATCGTAGATGGGAGATGATAACAGTAATCGCAGTTGATTTGGCAAGTCTTTTCTACCAGTTGTTCCGAGCTTTGGTGGTAATATTGCCTCAACATTAATCCCATCATTTGGTATGGGAAATTTTAATTCACCAATTGGTTGTTCGCCGCAAGTACTTGCAACAATATTACCGCTTTCTGGCTCAGTCAGTTGAATACACTCTACTTGCCTTGGTAGTCGTTGGGCAACTTGGTTCAGAAATCGTTGTACTTCAGTAGGCGAACCTGACTGAATAACCGTTGTTTGACTTGCACTGAGTAAGTTTGCTTTTAAGGCAGCGCTCGTCTCTACAATTTTTTCACCTTTGATAATGGCACTTTCTGTTAAGTTTTGACGGGCAGTTTCAAGAAGGCTAGAACGTGCCTTTTTATAGGCTACAATCTCCCCTATCAATAAAACAGGAACTAACAGAAGCAAGATTTTTGATACTAAAATCCGACGAAAGGATGATTGACGGGGTTTAGCCATCGGCAGTCTCTCTTAGTATGTGCCAATCACAACAGTAATCTTAAGTAATTAGAGCAGCTAGTGTTGTTAAATGATAAAAATCCTATTTTATAATCATATTAAAAATATAAAGTAATTTAATATCAAAAAGAAGCTTATGATACAAACACTCACAAAAACTACGATCCACAGGGACTGTTGTTGCATATAAATATTACAGAGAAAATAGGGAGAGAGGAGGTTTCCTACATCACTATTTTTAAAGATCAGCATTTTGAACAGAAAACAAAAACTATCAGACCAACCCAATGGTACAACATCGTCCACATACCACTGTGATTTTGGCGATGAGTGCAGACGGCAAAATAGCGGATGTCAGGCGATCGCGTGCGTCGCGGTTTGCAGCATCGCCTGCTCGATTTGGTTCCAAGACGGACATTGCACACCTGGAGGAACAAATTGCTTGCTTCAGATGCTGTTTTATTCGGTGCTGGTACTCTACGCGCTTACGGTACAACCCTAACTGTATCGCACCCACAACTGCTGCAACAACGAACTCATGCGGGAAAGCCTTCCCAACCTGTCTATATACTTATTACACATTCTGGTAACCTCAATCCGGAAATACGATTCTTTCAGCAGCAAGTCTTGCGCTGGTTACTGACGACAACAGCAGGAGCGCTTTTTTGGAAAGAACGTCAAGAATTTGAGCTCATTTTGGCATGTGGCGCACCAACGGCAAAAGTTGACATTCATACAGCTTTACGACATTTAACTACTTTGGGTATAAAACGCTTAGCTGTTTTGGGCGGCGGTACCTGTGTCGCCTCCATGCTGGAACTGCATTTGATATCAAATCCGGTAGCATCTGAATGATTAAAAAACCGCAGAGGCGCAGAGGACGCAGAGAGAGAGGAAGGATAAATAATTCCGATACAAACGGATTTGATATGATTGACGAATTTTGGCTAACCATCTGTCCGTTGATTCTAGGCGGTTCTACTGCACCGACTCCAGTGGAAGGTAGCGGATTTTTCTTTGAGTTGGCTCCCCGTCTACAGTTGCTGGAAGTTCACACAGTAGAGTCTGAAGTTTTTGTGCATTATCGGCTGCAACGACCGACAGATTAGTTTACGCTAAATAAAGTTTGTGCTAAATTTTGTATCTTAAAAACCTCTAATGGTGGAACAACTGCAACCTCGCTATTCTGTCGCTTGGATAAATAAAATTGCTGAAGTCCCCCAAGAGGGGTGGGATGCTTTAGCATTGTCACTCAAAACTCCGTTTTTGGAGTGGGAGTGGCTGAAAAATCTCGAAACCTCCCAAAGCGCTACAGCTAACACTGGTTGGTTACCGAATCACTTAACTGTATGGCGAGACAGAACGCTCATCGCTGCTGCTCCACTTTACCTGAAAGGACACAGTTCTGGCGAATTTGTTTTTGACCATCAGTGGGCAGACTTAGCACAACGTATTGGTGTAAAGTATTACCCAAAAATGCTGGGAATGACTCCATTTACCCCGGCTGAAGGCTATCGATTTTTGATAGCGCCAGGGGAAGATGAAGATGAGATGACAGCATTGATGGTGCACGAGATTGATGCTTTCTGCACCAAACACCGTATTTCTGGGTGTCATTTTCTTTATGTAGACCCCGAATGGCGTCCTGTTCTGGAACGCCAAGGCTTCACACCTTGGCTGCACCACAGCTACATTTGGGAAAATCTTGGTTTCAACAATTTTGATGACTACTTGGCAGTGTTCAACGCCAACCAGCGTCGTAACATTAAGCGTGAACGCAAAGCAGTGTCCAAGGCTGGCTTGAAACTACAACCGATCACAGGCGATGAAATTCCCAAGTCACTATTTCCTTTGATGTATCAGTTCTACGCTGATACCTGTGATAAATTCGGCTGGTGGGGTAGTAAATACTTAACAAAGAGATTTTTTGAACAGCTACACGCACATTATCGCCATCGGGTTGTGTTTTTCGCGGCATACACAGAACAGGATCATCGTCAACCAGTAGGGATGTCTTTTTGTCTGTTTAAGGGTGATAGGATGTATGGACGCTACTGGGGTTCTTTTCAAGAGATAGATTGCTTGCATTTTGATGCTTGCTATTATTCACCAGTAGAGTGGGCGATCGCCAACGGTATCCAAGTTTTTGACCCTGGTGCTGGTGGACGCCACAAAAAACGTCGCGGTTTCCCTGCAGCTGCCAATTACAGTTTGCACCGCTTTTACAATGGTCGCTTAGCACAAATTCTCGGACATTACATCAGCGAGGTGAATGAAATCGAACAGCAGGAGATTTCTGCAATCAATGCCGAGTTGCCTTTTGCTCGTTCCAATCCCTAATACGAATTTTTGTTATGCATTTTCAGCAACACTGTTGCGCTATGAGCGCCAAAATGTTATGAACACCAAAGAAGATAAGAATTACACTTGAGAAGGGGTAAAAAACCCCTAAGACAAGTTAATTTCTATGATGATTATGGATTTGACGGTTGAAAACTTGGCAGCAATTGACAATAAACTTTCTCAGCGTCATATTGACCTTGACCCCGGTGGGTATTTCATTATTTATTTAAATCGGGAGGAAGGATTAATTTATGCCAAACATTTCACGAATGTGATTGATGAGCGTGGTTTAGCTGTTGATCCAGAAACTGGCAAGGTCATTCCAGCACGGGGAAAGGTGGAACGCACTCACACGACTGTGTTTAGTGGAAGAACGGCAAAAGAATTGTGTGTGAAAATTTTTGAGGAAACTCAGCCTTGTCCAGTGACTCAGTTAAGCCATGCAGCTTATTTGGGTCGTGAGTTTGTCCGATCTGAGATTTCTTTAGTGACAGGACAAGATTATGTTCAGGATTAAAACAGTGAACAGTTATCAGTGAACAGTGAACAGTGAACAGTGAACAGTAAACAGTTATCAGTCAACAGTGAAGTTGATAACTGATAACTGATAACTGATAACTGGTTAACAAGCGAATATCATCCGTTAGAAGATGGCTGAAACACTTGATAAATGTAGTAAGTCGCCATTGGGATAACGGTGGCGGCGATTAAAAGTCCTATCACCCAAGCAGTTGCATTACCTTTGTTGGTGTTGGTGTCTTCTGCAGTGGCAAAGTTACTTTTTACCGGGACGTTATTCGTAATTTGGGGAGGTCCGGGGTCGGGTTCGCCAGATAAAACGGCGACTAGGCGATCGCTAGCATCTAGAAATGCCTGATTATATTTGTCACCGTCCCGTAATGGTACCGTCAAAGTTTCGGAAGCTACACTCAAGGCAATATCATCGCTCATCACAGATTTCACTTTATCGCCAGTTATAATTGCGCTACCGTTTTTTGCGGTATCAATCATTAATATCGTCTGATTTGCCTGTGCTTCCTTTGTAGGAAACCATTTTTCAAACAGTGCTTTGGTGAAGTTCACCGGAGTTTCACCGTAGTCAAGACGACGAATCGTGACAATTCTTACTTCATTACCTGTTTGCTTTGCCAAATTTTCCAGGGTGCTGCTTAGCTTACCTTCATTTAAACGGCTGATGACGTCAGCTTGATCCACAACCCAAGTGGGTTCGCCACTTGTAATGGTTGGCATATCATACACACCAGTCGCCGAAGCAGATGCTGCAAACAGTAAAGAAGCCAGAATCACCATCACTGACGGCAGAAGTAGCCGTTGGATGCGTTTTTTCAAGCTTAAGACTCGATTGAGGAGCTGTTTCATGGGATTTACCAAAACACACACTTGCACAAAAAAAATACTACATAACCAGTGGCAAAGTCTCCTATTTGCCTGCGTCTTATGTGCAAAGCGCAATAGTGGTTATGCGAACACTGCTAATAACTTCTAGCTTAAATCTCAAGTAGCATAAAATCAGTGGCTTTTTAAGTCAATTGATTTGTGTTTTAGTCTTCCACTGGTTGTAAATCGCCGTTCAAAAGCTAAATAGAACAAATAGGCGAATACTAACGATATTCCTACACTAACTAGATATAGTAACACTGTATACGTAATGGCAGGTAGTTGCAAGTTGTGTAGAAAGTGATGCACTAGCGTCACTATCACTCCGTGAGTGAGATAAAGGCTGTAGGAAAATGCTCCCAGTGTGATTGCAACAGGTGATTCTAATACGCGCAGCCCTTTTGGCAACGTATTTGTCTCAAGAATAAAGTTAGTGCAGTAAATTATCAGACAAGCCGCAGCTAGCGCAGCAAAACTCTCAAAAATCCATGCATCCAATCCTAATCTTTTCCATTCTGTTACAAAAGCAATGCCAGCAAAAATAACTGCCAACACAGCCCATGGTACAGACTTTCTTAACCTGATCCAATGAGGCTTTTGTGAAAATCCAATTTCAGCGGCTAGCATTCCTAAAGTAAACGAACCTACCAACCAAGGACGACTTACATCCATAAAACCATTGAATAAATAGTGGGGTTTGACATACTCACCGCCCTAAAGGGTCGGTGATTCTTGACGCTTCGTTGACAGATGCTACCGAAATAGTCTTATCCCGTCTCTGCGTCCATTTAGAGTCGTGGCAATGCCCTGTCCCGACTTTGTTTATATTTTTTGCCGCGTTCTCGTCTCGGTCGTGTTCCGCGCCGCAACTAAGACAGAGAACCGACCGAATCGATAAATCAAGCTTGCCCCATTTGTAACCGCACTCTGAGCAGATTTGGCTTGTAGGTTCCCATCTGCTAATGACGCGAAAATTCCTGCCCAGTTTGGCTGATTTCGCCTCGCACTGTGTCCGAAATTCTCTCCATCCTTGAAGACTAATTGACCTGGCAAGCCTACGGTTTTTGACCAATCCCGACACATTCAAGTCTTCCAAAACAATAGTTTGGTTTTCACTAACAATTTTGGTAGACAGTTTGTGCAAAAAATCTTTTCGCGTATCTGTAATTTGGTTGTGCAGTTTTGCGATTTGAATGCGAGTCTTGACTCTACGTTTTGAGTCTTTGGGTTGTCGTGCTAATTTCTTTTGCAGTTTGCGTATCTTTCTGTCTAGAACCGAGTAACTAGGACTTTCGGCTTTCTCGCCATTGCTCATCACGGCAAAAGTTTTTATTCCTAAATCAATTCCAATGCTTTGGTTCTTAGCATCGATTTGAATAGGTTCAACTTCTACCACGAAGCTTAAAAAATAGCGATTCGCGCAGTCCTTAATCACAGTTACCGAGCTAGGCGCAGAAGGCAACTCTCTCGACCAAATTGGGCTGACTTCGCCAATCTTGGCAAGATAAACGCGTCGTCCCTTAATCGAAAATCCACCAATTCTAAACCTTGCAGATTGCTGACTCGTCTTTTTTTTGAATCGTGGCGTCCCAACCTTCTTGCCTTTGCGCTTGCCTTTTAGCGAATCAAAGAAGTTTTTATAAGCAACTCCTAAATCCGCCACGGATTGTTGCAAGGGGATGTTTGAAACCTCTCCAAGCCATACGCGAGACTCAGTTTTTTTGGCTTGCGTAATAACGAGCTTTTGCAAGTCGTTATTGCTGGGAAGCTTTTCAGACTGCTTACAAAGTGCTAACGCATCGTTCCAAACTACCCGAACGCAGCCGAACAACTGAGCTAAACTCCGTTGTTGTTGGTCTGTCGGGTAGAATCGGAACTGATACCTGGCTTTCATGGCTTGTGTTAAGATTGGTCTGTTACTATTATGTATTGGTCTACACGTGATGACGCATTGTCCCCTGGAAATGAAGCCAGCCCTCGTTTTGTTGATCTGTATTGGCGTTACGAGTACTCGAAGTAATAGGGCTGGCTTCATTTCCTACGTGTAAGACCCCGTGACAAGCCAATTCCGGAAAGAGAGGCACAGTGTTACAGATTTAAAAATGCATTTGGTCTGCGTTACCAAATATCGCCGTTCAGTATTCACATCTGAAAGTTTGGGATTAATTGAAAAGTCTTTCCGCGAAGTTGCTCAAAAAATGGACTTTGTAGTGCTTGAATTCAATGGCGAGAGTAACCATGTTCACGCGCTGATTGAGTATCCCCCCAAGCTGTCTGTTTCTCAGATAGTAAACGCATTGAAAGGCGTATCAAGTCGCAGGTATGGACAAGCTGGGTACAAGAAACTCCACAAAGAAGCTTTATGGAGTCCTAGCTACTTCGCCGTCTCTGTAGGAGGTGCACCAATAGAAGTACTAAAGCGATACATTAGAAATCAAGAAAAGCCGTCCTAGAAGGACGGGGCTTGTATCCCAAAATTTTTGGTCAGTCCAATTAAAAAAGCAATGAAAATAACTGCTAACCAACCCCATAGATGACAAATAAGTAACACTTAATCAGAAACGACTGACAAAGATGGTAAATTGTGGATTTCCTCACGCACACTCATAAGGATTCTACCGAGATGATTGTGACCCGTTTTATCTACACCACAACCCCAGAAATAATCGGTTGGTGAGTTTTCTACAATCAAGTTATCACCAGTCGTTAAAAGGATTTCTCTAATATCACTATGTGTCAGAAACTTCAGTAGTACAGCTTCTCGCATCACTTGAGTTTTGACTTCCTCCCAGTCTAAACGAACTTGGCGCGTGCAGTCGCGTCCTAATGCCGCAGCAAGTTCTGGTGTTTCAGCACTATGGATAAGAGGTATGATCATAGCATCTGAGGTTCCAACAAACTTTTGAGCTTGATAATAATGCTCAACTGTTGACCAAAAGATGTCTTGCATGACGATTCCATGAGGAGAAAAATTGGAGAAACAGCCGTAGGGCTGCCAAACCTTGTAAAAGTAAATGGTCATTTGAAAATTGCTGTTTTATACATTAATATCCACTATCACGGTAGATACTAGCAAGAAACAGTCTGCTTTGAATTCCACCACAGTACTTGTCTCAAGGTAGAAGATTGCTTTCAAAATAAAGTTCTATGGTGAAGTCAAAAGTCGTAGCGAGAGGTTAATAATGGAAGCAAAAACTGAAAAGACCAACCAACGTGTCCCGTTGATTGTTGCTGGAATTTTCCTAGGTGTAGGTCTTAGTGGCTTCTTTGATGGCATTGTACTGCATCAGATTCTTCAGTGGCATCATATGTTGAGTAACGTTCGACCTCTGACCACAATGTCTAATATAGATGTGAATACAGTCTGGGACGGCTTATTTCACGCTTTTGATTGGATCATGACTGTAATTGGAGTGGTATTGCTATGGCGGGCAGGAGGGCGTGAAGATGTTCCTTGGTCATCCAACATCTACTTTGGGTCAATACTTATCGGTGCTGGATTGTTCGATGTCGTTGAAGGAGTCATTGACCATCAGATTCTTGGCATTCATCATGTCAAACCAGGACCAAATCAGTTAGCCTGGGATTTGGGATTTCTTGCTTTCGGTGCGCTTCTTGTTATCGTTGGGTTGGTATTGGTACAAAAAAACGGTAAAAATTATGAATTATGAGTGCTCAATGAAAATTTCATAATTCATAACTTGTATCATGTCCGCAGATGCTTTTGAAAAAACAAGCTGGGTTTGGCAGAGTTCCCAGTTTCAACAACAAGTTGGAGAATGGTTTGAGTACCAGTTATCCAGATTTGATTGGGCTTTGCCAAAGTTCTCACCTCAGTGGTCTATTAGTCCGTGGATGCTGAAGCTGCTGAACTTTATTTTTTGGCTCTTACTGGGGTTATTTGTAGTTTGGGTTGGTTGGCGTTTGTGGCGAGAACTCCGCCCTTATTTTAATTCTTGGCTGGCTGGTCACAATTGGACTAATTCTCAAGCAAAAACTGCAGAAAGTGAATTATCTGTAGATCAGTTGTTGACACGATCGCAAGAATTTTCCCGTCAAGGTAATTACCGTCAGGCATGCCGTTATCTTTACTTCGCTATGTTGCAGCACTTGCATGGGCAAGGAATCCTCCCTCACAAATCTAGCCGTACAGATGGAGAATATTTGCAATTGCTACGAATGTTTGCGATTTCAATCCAGCCCTATGAAACTTTGATGACTACTCACGAACAATTGTGTTTTGGCAATGCTGAAATTTCGGCAGACAATTATCAGCATTGTCAGCAAGCGTATCGGGAGATTTCCAATACATGAAACGTTCAAACCGTCTGACTTGGATTGGGGCGATCGCCTTGGGAGTGATGCTACTACTCAGTTTCTTCACCGCCCCAACCAGCAGCAACATCAATAGTGGTTCCACCTACAACCGCGCTCCCGACGGTTACGGCGCTTGGTATGCTTATATGGAAAACCAAAAAACTGGTATCAAGCGTTGGCAAAAGCCTTTTAGTGATTTAAATACAGAAAAACGTCCCATTACTTTATTACAAATCAACAGCCGCTTGGGCGATGGGCTGTATGATCACGAAAAACAATGGGTAGAAAAAGGCAATAATTTGGTTATTTTAGGTGTGGGGGCGGCGAGTACAGCAGCAGACTTCACCACCATGCAAAAATCTCTAAGAGGAGATGTCAAAATTGAGACGCGAAGACGGCGACGACTCAAAACTCAAGAAAAGGTTTCTTTGGGCGATCGCTTTGGTGCAGTTGTTTGGGAAGAAAATTACGGTCAAGGAAAAGCTATTTTTTCTACGACTCCCTACTTAGCTGCCAATGCCTACCAAGACTATCAAAGTAATTTTCAGTATTTATCAGATTTAGTCACTCAAAAAGGTCATTTATTATTTGTAGATGAATACATCCACGGCTACAAGGAACCTAGTGTCAGAAAAAGAGAAGGCAAAGGGGATTTCTTAAGTTATTTTACCAAAACTCCTGTATTTCCAGCTTTCTTACAAGCAGGCATACTGCTACTGGTGCTTATTTGGTCGCAAAATAGGCGCTTTGGCAAGCCAGTTGCATTAGATGTGCCAGTCGTTGACAACAGTGAAGCCTACATCAAAGCTTTGGCAGGAGTTTTGCAAAAAGCTAAATCCAGCGACTTTGTTGTAGAAATGATCGGAAAAGCAGAACAATTGCAACTACAAAAAGCTTTAGGATTGGGGCAAGAATTACTGGATCAGCAAACTATAATCAATGCTTGGGTACAGCAAACAGGGATTCCTCCTACAGAACTAGAAGAGGTGTTAAAACGACAATCCCAAAAACGCCACATGAGTGAATCAGAACTGTTAAGCTGGTTGGGGAAATGGCAAACTCTTCGGAGAATTAAAAATTCATAATTAACAATTACCTTCTATATAAAAATGCTATTTGATTTTTGAAACACACGTAGGGTGGGCACTGCTAGTCAGATCCTGCCCACTTATATGAAGGTTTTAGTGGCAGTGCCCACCCTACACTACTCTACACTACTCAAGATTTTTCATAAATGATTTAGGATTGCTATAGTATTTTAAATAATTAGGGAAATTTTCTATAGCTTTTAACTCTGCGTCCTCTGTAGTTTTTAAAAATGCTTTTGTGCCTGACGTTAATTGTTTATAAATAATAATGAGCGAAATCAATCCTGTATTAAATCGCCTCAGTCAAGAACTTAATCGAGTTGTAGTCGGTCAATCCACCCTAATACACCAGCTTTTGATAGCTTTGCTTGCAGGTGGACATGTGATTTTGGAAGGAGTACCAGGAACTGGGAAAACACTGCTTGTAAAAGTTTTGGCACAGCTTATTCAAGCTGATTTTCGCCGAATTCAACTGACACCAGATGTTCTACCATCAGATATTACTGGAACAAATATTTTCGATCTAAACACCCGCAGTTTCAGCCTGAAAAAGGGACCAGTTTTTACCGAAGTGCTGCTTGCAGATGAAATCAACCGAACTCCCCCCAAAACCCAAGCGGCGCTGCTAGAAGCAATGGAAGAGACGCAGGTGACACTGGATGGTGAAAGTTTGGCGTTACCAGAGTTATTTTGGGTAATTGCAACGCAAAATCCTTTGGAATTTGAAGGTACTTATCCTCTACCAGAAGCACAATTGGACAGATTTGTCTTCAAACTAGTGGTAGATTATCCTGACCAAGCTGCTGAAAAGCAAATGTTACTCAATCGTCAGGCGGGATTTGCAGCACGACGTCTAGATATTGCTCGTTTACAGCCAGTCGCAACAATACCTCAAATTTTGTCAGCACGACAAGTCGTCAGAGAAGTTAAAGTTTCTGAAACAATCATTGATTATCTGCTTTTGTTAGTCAGAACCTCGCGACAATATCCTGATTTAAGTTTAGGTGCATCTCCTCGGGCTGCTGGTTTGTGGTTGCAGACATCACAAGCAGCAGCGTACTTAGCTGGACGAAATTTTGTCACTCCGGATGATGTGAAAGCAGTTGCATCACCACTACTACGTCATCGTTTGATTTTGAAACCAGAAGCGATGTTAGATGGTGTACAAATTGATGGGGCGATCGCATCAATATTAAATAAAGTGCCAGTCCCAAGGTAAAATATTTTTTTTGCAACACAACCTTTATGGAACATTGTAAATAATGGCACAGAGTGACGCTTATGAACGCATTGCCAAGGCTGCACTCAATCAATATGGTGTAGTTCAGAAAGAACTTCGGTTTCTGGGTCATAGTGGAAACGTGACCTTTTATGTGGAAGCACCAGAGGAAAAGTTTCTCCTCCGTATCCACCAACCATTTTCAGGGTTACAGGATGATATATGGCTTAGACCAGATGTTATTGAATCAGAACTTTTGTGGCTTGTGGCCTTGCGTCACCAGACCAATATCATAGTGCAAGAGCCAGTGCAAAATCTGGAGGGTAGATGGGTGACACAAGTGTTAGCAGATGATACCCAAGATGTTTTTTATTGCTCATTGCTACGTTGGATTGATGGCTACGTCTCGGATACTCATCGAACACCACAACAAGCTTACCAGCTTGGCTCATTAACGGCTCAACTGCATCGCCATAGCAGTCAATGGAAATTACCACAAAATTTTGTACGCCCAATATTTGATGAAAATCGTCTGCGTGCAGCACTATCAGCATTTTACCCAGCAGTGTCCTATGGCTTGATTTCACCAGAGCATTATAGGATGCTTACACAAGCAACCCAAAAGATTGAAAGCATGATGAAAACACTGGGTCAAGCACAAGATGTTTGGGGATTAATTCATGCAGACTTACATGACAGCAATTATCTATTTCACAACGAAGAAATTCGACCCATTGATTTCGCTCGTTGTGGCTTTGGATACTACCTTTATGATATTGCTGAGTCAATTCAATATTTACTGCCTCAAGTACGATTCTCCTTTTTTGAAGGGTATCAAACTATTCGTCAGTTACCTGAGCGTTACTTAGAAATAGTAGAGGGATTCTTTATCATGGCAATAATATATAATTACTCGTTTCATCTGAATAATCCAAAAGAACATGAATGGATTTCAAATGATGTTCAACATATTGCTAAGAGGCACCTTCATAAATATCTTGAAGGTGAGTCGTTTTTGCTTGAATCACAACTTGTACCTACCGAATAAACCCGGAAAAAACAATTAGAGAGTGCATAAGTGTGGCAGTAGACAACGGGTAAGGGTTCAGTAAGATGTAGTTGTAAATTAACAAATGCTTCCTTCTAAACGAGTTTATTTTTTATTGATACTGGGAATTGCGATCGCCTCAACTTTAGCCTTCTTTATCAGCATTCAGGTAAGTCTATTTATAACTTTGCTGTTTGATATGACCGTGCTGGGATTGATGGTTGTGGATGGTTTGCAAGTTCGACAACATCGCGTGCAGATGACACGCGAAATACCCTCGCGATTGTCCATTGGACGAGAGAATCCAGTTTTACTCAAGGTAACATCAGCAAATGCCAACGCGATCATTCAAATCCGCGATGACTACCCAACTAGTTTTGGAGTGTCTGTCCCCGCACTACGCGCCACTGTTCCTAGTCAGAGTACTCAAGAATTAACTTATAGCGTCCATCCCACAAGGCGCGGAGAGTTTTCTTGGGGGGATATTCAGGTGAGACAACTTGGTGCTTGGGGATTAGCTTGGGATGATAGAAAGATTTTTCACAGTCTAAAAGTGAAAGTTTATCCAGATTTAGTGGGGTTGCGATCGCTCTCAATTCGCTTAGTGCTGCAATCATCAGGAGTCAACCGTCAATCTCGCCAATTTAATATTGGCACAGAATTTGCTGAACTCCGGAACTATCGCGCTGGTGATGATTTGCGGTTTATTGATTGGAAAGCAACTGCCCGTCGTGTGGGCGCTTATGGTACACCACCATTGGTGAAGGTACTTCAAAGCGAACAAGAGCAAACCTTGGTTATTTTGTTGGATCGAGGACGGTTAATGACAGCAAAAGTACGGGGTTTGCAGCGATTTGACTGGGGTTTGAATGCGACTTTGTCCTTAGCTTTGGCTGGATTACATCGGGGCGATCGCGTGGGCGTAGGCGTTTTTGACCGCCAAATGCATACTTGGATTCCTCCAGAACGCGGTCAACATCGCCTGAGTCACCTGATTGACCGCTTAACTCCCATTCAACCAGTGTTGTTAGAATCTGATTACGTAGGGGCAGTTACAAGTGTTGTGCAGCAGCAAACTAGGCGAAGTCTTGTGGTAGTTATAACTGATTTAGTTGATATGACCGCCTCTGGTGAACTTCTAGCCGCACTCACCAGGCTTACACCTCGCTACTTGTCGTTTTGCGTCACCCTACGCGATCCCTTAGTTGACCATTTGGCACATACTACCACCCCCCCTCAATCCCCCCCTTTCAAAGGGAGGGAAGACGGAGTGATAGCTGCCTATACTCGTGCTGTCGCCCTAGATTTATTAGCACAACGACAAGTCGCGTTTGCCCAACTCAAACACAAAGGTGTGTTGGTGTTAGATGCGCCAGCCAATCAAGTGACAGATCAATTAGTAGATAAATATTTGCAAATCAAAGCACGGAATCTGCTTTAACTCATATCTCGCTTTTCACCTCACCCTCGCTTTTTGCTACGCAAAAATCTTTCCCTCTCCTTTATAAGGAGAGCCAGTGCGTTGGGGAGCCAGTACTGCAGGAGGGTCTCCCTCCGTAGGTATCTGGCGTCCGGCTTTGCCGACTTGAAGCACCTGGCGTGAGGGATGCCCGACAGGGCAGGGTGAGGTTCCGTAAGTCCTGCTTTTGAATCAGTATCAGTTATCAGGTTTCACTGCTTTAAACTTGCGACTACAATAAGCCACCAAAAGCATCAATAATCCCATCCCAACAAGATATTTAAAAACTTCTGGAACACTAGGATGAGGAGAGAAAAAGCCTTCAATAATACCAGCAAGAATCAACATTGGTACAATACCAAATATCAACTGTACCGCTTGAGAACCGTAGAATTTCAGTGCATCTACACGACGATATTTACCAGGAAATAAAATAGCTCTTCCAAGTAAAAAACCTGCACCACCTGCAAAAAAGATGGCTGGTAATTCTAGGGAACCATGCGGAAAAACAAATGCCCAAAAAGGATAAGCAAGATGATTTTGACCCACCAAGGTAGCAATAGCACCAATCGACAAGCCATTAAAAATCATCAAATAGGCTGTAAAAACTCCTGCGGTGATTCCACCAGCAACAGCACCAAAGGATACTGACAGGTTGTTAATCATAATACCGGTAGACGCTAGGGGTTCAATGCCGACAATAGACCCCATCCACAATTTCTGCTCGTCTCGTACCAATTTGATCAGTTTTTCTGGAACTACAATTGACAGAAAAGTTGGATCTTGCCAAGCATACCACCAAGCAATGATTGCTCCTACTAAAAATAGGGCAATGGCAGTTGCTGTATATGGAAATGTCTGTTGCACTACGGCTGGTAATCCCCATTTGTAAAATTGCACTACAGCTTGCCACTCTTGTCGTCGTGAACCTTGGTAAATTTGGCTATAACCTCTATTTGTTAATAAATGTAAATTTTGTATTAAAATATTACCCAATTGTTGAGTACGAGCGCGAGCCAAATCTGCGGCTACTGAACGATATAAACTTGCTAATTCTCTAATTTCTGTAGCCCGTAGAGACTTTAGTCCTTTTTTCTCTACCTGCCTTAGTAAGGCGTCCAATCGCTGCCAATTTGGTTCTCGCCGCGCGATCCATCGTTGAATATTCATGAATTTTTAGAATACTGAGTATTAACTTATCCTAAAATAGCCTCACATTTACCGCCCTACTTTACAAGAGAGACTTAGACATCATGTCATATAACATTGGTTCTCCGAGTCCGATACAACCTCTCAGTCTTGGAAATGTTGTCAGCGCAGGATTACGGTTATATCGCTCTCATCTTAAGGATTATTTTTTACTCGCTTTGAAAGCTTATGTATGGCTACTTGTTCCATTTTATGGGTGGGCAAAGTTTTATGCCTTATCAGCGCTGATTTCCCGATTAGCTTTTGGTGAATTGGTGAATCAACCTGAAAGTATTTCGTCTGGTCAGCGTTTTGTCAATTCTCGATTATGGCAGTTTTTTATTACGATACTGTTGATGTTTCTTTTGATAGTGGGGATTTATATCGGTGCTGTAATTTTAGCTGTAATTTTAGCTGTAATTTTAGGTTTGATTTTTTATTTATTGGGAGTGCCATTTGGCGGAATAGCTCAGCAAGGAGATACAGGTGCCGTTCTTATAACAGTGGTCAGTCTTATTATAATAATAGCATTTTTAATAGCATTTTTATGGTTGTTAATGCGGTTTTTTTTAGTGGATGTGCCGCTTGCTATTGAGGATAATATTGATGCTAGGTCAACGATTGCTCGAAGTAGGGAGTTAACTCAAGGTTACGTCTGGCGGATTCTTTTTATTTCGTTGGTTGCCTTTTTAATTACACTACCTTTTCAAATTGTTGTTCAGATTATTACCACTATTATTCCGTTGATTTTTGCACCTTTAGTAGAACAAAATTCATTAGTTTTTAGTACTATTGTTTTTCTGTTAAATTTGGCTGTAAGTTTTGCCAGTGGGGCGGTCGTTTTACCATTCTGGCAAGCAATTAAAGCGGTGATTTACTATGACCTGCGGAGTCGTCGTGAGGGATTAGGCTTGAGATTACGCGACCATGAGATTTAAACGTCAGCAAAAAAATTATTATGCATATATTTAATCGTGTTAAATTCAGGACACCAGAAAGTGTAGAACTGGAGTTTACCCTTGCGGGAATTGGTAATCGCGCTTGGGCACTACTGATTGACTATCTCGTTTTGAGTGTGATATTGATACTGTTCCTTATCGCTTGGATAACTGTTTTCATTCAACTGGCTGATTTGTGGAAATTTATTTTTCGTGATCAAGCAGGTTTTTGGCTGGTGGCGATCGCATTCCTTATTGGCTTCGCTATTTACGTAGGATATTTTGTTTTTTTTGAAACTCTATGGCAAGGTCAAACCCCTGGTAAACGCTTTGCAAAAATTCGTGTGGTGCGAGATGATGGTAGACCGATTGGGCTGCAACAAGCAACACTACGTGCCTTACTGCGACCATTTGACGAAGTTTTGTTTATTGGGGCAATTCTTATCATGTTTAGTAACCAAGAAAAGCGTTTGGGTGATTTAGCCGCTGGCACAATTGTGATTCAAACTCAGACACCCACCACATCAACGACTTTGACTATTTCAGAACAGGCAAAATCTGTGAGCGAGCAATTGCTACAAATTGCCGATTTGTCAGCTATGTTACCTGATGATTTTGCCGTTATTCGAGAATATTTGCACAGACGCCCTGCAATGGCACCAAAGGCAAGAACCTCAGTAGCTCTGCAATTAGCTAAGGATGTCAAAGCTATTATTCACTTAGAAAATATACCAGAAGCTGTCACCCCAGATGTGTTTTTAGAAGCTATTTACCTTGCATATCAAAAATTTTCAAATTTTAGTCATTAGTTAATTGATGAACTAATGACTAAAATCTAAAATTGGCCAGTCTGGTTGGCGATAATAGCGCGTCATGTCGTCAAACTTCCGTAGTTCGGCACGGTTTATGCTCAATTCCAAGGAATTCTCCGCCCATTGCTGATTCAACTGAGAAAACATGGTAGCAAGGTTCTCGTGGTCTAGATTGGGCGCAATTTCTCCAAAATAGCCCAGTGTCACATGAGCGCTAAAGTGATAATGTTGCTCAATCCCCAATGCCATCAAGTGGGAATTTTGATAAATTGCTCGACGCAAGTTAACAATTTGTTCGTAGCTAGCTTCATTTTGAGGTACCAAACAAACGCCTATAGCCCTTGGCATCACTACCAATCCCTGCATTTGCCAGCGAATGGGGTAAGTTTGCGCCTGAGTCGATTGTTGATACTGCCTAAAGATGTCCACAAAGCAAGAACTTAGCTGTTCTTCAAATTTTGGGTTTTTTTCGCGAGCATCATAGTAAGCACTATCCCAAATCAAGTCCGCCAAAGTCAAATGAAAGCTTGCAGGAGGTACAGGCACGATCCAATCAGAGTTTACTCTTAACTGTAAAAGTTCCTGCTGGTAATCCTGTAAGTGTGCGTAGAAAGTAGAGTTGTCTGTTTCTTCTTCCCAAGGTGGGGTGATCACTGTATAGCCAGGAAAAGGTACTGCTTGCCTTCCTTGGTCTGAATGCGGCTGAAATTTAGAAGATGTCTGGATATGCTGGATCTGAGTTTTGTACGCTTCGCTTAGCGTCATCCGCGCTAAACGATTTAAGTAAATTTGATATTTGTCGTCCAACGTTCATATCCTCGAACTCCACGCTTATTGATTGTAGGCAAAATCACCTGCATTAAATCAGGGATTTAGAAAGTATTTAGCTTTTTTGAGGTGGTAGGGTGATGAGGAGAATAAGGAGCACCAAAGAAATATTATAAATAATGACTACTTTCCCCTGATTGTACCTACTTTCTCTAATTTCTCTAACAACAGTGAGGTTCCCTATGCCAGTCTACTTTTACTGGGGTGAGGATGATTTTGCGATAGAAAAGGCGATCGCTCTTGTGCGCGATCGCGTTCTCGATCCCCTGTGGACAAGTTTTAACTACACAGTACTCCCAAACGATTTAGCTGATGCGCCGATTCAAGGATTAAATCAAGTGATGACACCACCTTTTGGCACTGGCGGACGTTTAGTATGGCTTGCCAATACAACCGTTTGCCAGCAATTCTCAGAAAATGTGTTATCAGAACTGGAGCGAACTTTGCCAGTCATCCCCGAAGATTCATATTTGTTACTCACCAGTAGTCACAAACCAGATGAGCGTCTCAAATCAACCAAAATTTTGAAAAAATTTGCTGAATTCAAAGAATTTTCTTTAATTCCACCTTGGAAGACGGAACTACTAATGCAGTCTGTCAGTCAAGCTGCTCAATCAGTAGGAGTGAAACTAACTCAATCGAGTGTAGAGATGTTGGCAGATGCTGTAGGGAATAATACACGCCTTCTCTACAATGAGTTGGAGAAATTACGGCTTTACGCTGAAGGCAGCAATCAACCTTTGGACACAGACGCCGTTGCTCAGTTAGTCCGAAATACAACTCAAAATAGCCTACAATTAGCTGCAACAATTAGAACAGGGGACACAGCTAGAGCTTTAGCGATATTAATCGATCTTATTAATGCTTGTGAACCTCCTTTGCGAATAGTTGCCACCCTCATTGGTCAATTTCGCACTTGGTTATGGGTCAAGCTCATGATAGAAAGTGGTGAGCGCAATTCACAAGTTATTGCTAAAGCTGCGGAGATAGGCAATCCCAACCGCATTTACTATCTACAAAAAGAAATTCAATCTGTTTCTGTACAGCAACTTCTTGCCACTTTACCTATATTGTTAGATTTAGAAGTTAGTCTCAAACAAGGAGCTTCAGATATGTCAACACTTCAGACTAAAGTCATAGAGCTTTGTCAAGTCTATCAAAGAACTTAACAAGAAAAACAAACATTTTCTTGTTTGAGTGTTTTCTGGAACTTCTGACTCTTAAAATAATTCACAGTGATTAAGATATCCCGACTGTAGTTGTTTCATCAAACAAATGAAAAGATATTACCATCGCTTTTTCCGACTTAGTCTAATTCGGATACTTGCCCAATCTTTGTTTGTGGGCACCGTTGCAACTGCAAGTTTGGTTTCTAGTACTTTAGTTTTGAGTTCAAAAGCCGATGCTCAAGCTGCACAAGCAGTGAATCCTGGTGAACTTAGAAACTATGCTAGAGCTATGTTAAAAATGGAACCTGAGCGTCAACAAGCCTTTGACGACATTAAAAAAATTATGGGTACCGGGGAGGTTCCAAAGATTGTTTGTAACGATAACAACAGCTTCAGTAGTCTTCCTGGCAAAGCAAGAGAAATTGCTGTAAATTACTGTCAACGCTATCAAAAAGCTGTTGAAGATAATGGTCTTTCTATTGATAGGTATAACACCATTACGACACAGGTTCAAGGTAATGATGATTTAAAACGAAAGATGTACAATGAATTACTTCGCCAACAAAAAATGCCTAAATCCCCGTAAATCAAACTGAAACAATCAAAAAAATCAAGAAAAATTCTTTCTCCTGGTTAAAACTGCTATAAGCATTTTAGAGCTTGTCACTAATCAAAAAAGGGCAAACTTCATAGTCCATAGTCTTATGTCGAACCTTTTGGTAAAAGAAGATATAGCAACTGTATGTCATACTCAATTGCAATCTGTGATGTCACTTTGAGACATAAGATTTCCACACTACACTACGTTCGGATCGCTGCGGATAGATTACGCTTTAACAATGCAACTTGATATCAGTTTCTGTAGTATTGAACTATCTAGATATCTCAAATCCAAAATTTGAGTTAATGGTTCTGAATGGGTGTATAATCATCTATCTGTACTGTTGATAATTAATTTTAGCAATACGAAGATTCTGGAAAGAAAAAGATTCGCATTGCGGCACATTAGTCTATAAGATTTGCAAGTTTTTTTGTCAGTAACGATTTAACTTCTAGATATATAAAAAAATAGAAAAATGTCATATTGAGCGTTATGCAGGAAAGCAGAGTCTCTCGGAAATTCCACCTTTTGGAAACCCGCGATAACTAAGCATCTTTGCTTGGCTCAAAATGACATTATTGTATCAAATATCCCGTTTTTGTAGTGAGTACATAATAATACGATTCTAATATAGTCAGAAAGTACCCTTAGGGGTACTCTTTTTATGAAGAGGTATCAAACCACAAGTAAACAGAAGTATGTAAAAAAAATTAATGTGCTAAAACTCCTTCCCTTGAGCATCGCTGTCACTGTCGCGTTCGTTCCTGCGAAACACGCTACGCTCCTAATTTTCTTTCTAGATATAAATATTATAATAGCTGAAAAAGCTTAATTTTCACAATTTAAAAATGCTTGTCGCTTTGCATGAATATTTCTCATGTGCTTTTTTACTGTATTCATAGAAATGTAAAGTTGATCTGCAATCTCTTTATAGCTAAACTTTCCTCTATAAAGACACCAAATCTCTGCTTCTCGTCGTGTTAATTTATATTTGTTAACCTCCACAATGGCAATATTTTTCAAAGACTCATATTTATTTTCCATACTCACCAATAGATAAGATCTATTACATTTTTCTAAATTAAGCCATCTAGCACGAACACAGAAAACTTTTGACTTATCTACGACAATCTCATGAGAGAGAATCATAGTTTTTTTGGCTAAATTACTACGGTTTTCTAATAATGTCTCGCAAAGACTCCAGATAGCAGGTGGTATATAATTGGAACTGTCTTGATTAATTTGAGAAACGATATTACAAGCAGATGTATTTGCATGAATCAGTTCACCTGTCTCGTTCAAAAGTAAAATACCGTCTTGTAAGCCTTCAATCACTTCTTGGAAAAAATAAGCTCGCAGAGAATCATGTAACTCAATATTATCTAACTGTTGTCGTTGAACTGTTTTTTCTCTAGATAGTGGTGAGATTTTTCTTGTGGTTATCATGGGACATACTTTATTTTGCATAACACTATTCTTTATTTAGTAGTTTTTTTTCTGTTGAAAATATGTACCTTAATTGTCTGCATGATATTGCAGAACAATGACACATAGGAATGCAAAGGAGTGTGTCATAGACAACATGGCACACATGAGAGTGAACTTTCAGAAGTTTTTATAGCCCTCTTAACAACTTAGTTTTGAATACAGCTGTTAAATACTCTATTTCGGATATAGCTTTTGTAAGTGTAAATTAATTTATGTATATGCCAATCGTTATAAAAGCGTTGACTCACTTTGGATTTCAGGGGGAGCATTGTCAATAGGAGCATCTGAATATCAATAAGCTGGCAATCGCATTAAGACTTGCTTATGCTTAACAGCTTATCAAGCAAATAATTTAAATCTTGCAAGCTGGATTTCAATCGTTTCAGGCAAGATTTTACTGAGTTCTTTAGTGTCTCGAAATTGCAAAATTTGTGATGATGGTAAGTCAAAAGGAAACTGCCCTGCTATATCTGAGCGTTCCATTTGGGCTAGTAGAATTTGTTCAGAACACTTACTTTGAATAGCATAACCAATTTCAATACAGACAAATGGGCTAGGAAGCAGTAGATCCGTTTCTTTACCCTCAATTTTAGTAATAGGTCTTTCTATTCAACTTTGTACAAGCTTACACGCAGATGCATTCCTAAATGACAACAACACCCAAACCTCTACTAGATAAGTTATTTCCTCTTATTGTTCATTCTAGCCAGGGATGTACTGAGTTTATCACTTGGACAAGTGTAAACTGCTCAGTGACAGTGCCCTCTATGCCGCTACATGTGAGGAAATATCACCATTCGAGTTGGGTGTTGCTGTGTTGTTGCGAGACAGATGTGGATTCAACAGCGTTCTTTACCTCTTCACTTGTTTTTCTCTAGCTGTTTTATCTGCCAGGGAAGCTTTTTAGCTTCAATTATTAATTTAGCATTGGTTGAATATGAGTGGTTGTTGTTGAAACTAAAGTTTACCTTCTTAAGCAAACTAATATGTATGAAAATTTTGTTAATGTCTGCGATTTCTATCAGAAACATTGTTGTCAGAAATGAGCAAGTACTCAGTTATTGTTAAATATGAGCAACATTTGAGTTCAAAGCAAACCTTTGGTAGTCAGTAAGTCAGTATCGAAATTCTCTACTTCCCACTTTCTCGGGAACTGTTTCTGGGATAACAACCGTCAAAAGCTACAAGGACAAGGAGATGAGGTTCTAGGAGAGTGGAACAATTTCCTACTCTTCTTCTTTTCTTGTTTCTCTCCCTCTTTCTCTTCCCATTTGAGGGTTGCGTGGTTAACAATGAGTTGAATGTGTTCCAAATGATTTAACGTGATGCCCAAAACAGCAAATGAGTACACCGTATACCTTCTACTAGAAAATGGTCACCGTGAACAAGCCCGTTTTCCAACAATTCAAAAATTTTAGAAGTGGTATGGTGGCGAACCTGTGCCGAAGTCTGCTTCTAATGACAATATCCGGGTACCAATCAAAAATATTCAGTCCTGAGTACATGGTCGTGCGTCCGTCTCGGATTGTAGCTATTCGGGTAAGACCCATTTTTTGCTCTAGTGTGGAAAGATTTACCTAAATCATGAGAAAAACGCTTACTTTATTTTTCTTGAGTCTAGGAGTTGCTCTTTTTATTCCACTTTGCTCAGTTTTTGCTCAGGTTCCTGACTTACCACCGATACCAATACCAGTCCCAAGCCAACCTGAGATTTTGCCACTGCCAGTGCCAGTGCCAGTGCCAGTGCCAAAACCCACTCAATTTAGACACCTTATGTCACCATTGATGCGTGTAGATGTGGCGACAATCTGTAGCTCTTCATACAGTTGTTTGGGTTGGGATGAGCAAATTTGGGGTGAAAACGGGAAAGCAGGCGATAGCAAGGCACTGTTAACAGCAATAGACAACAGCTTGTATTACCTAACAACTGATAAGGCTGCAGCAGTTTATCGAAATTATCCTATTAGAGAGATTACCCTTGACCGCGTCCGACGTAGTTTGCTGCGTTTCCGCCAACTGGTTGTTAGCTGTGAGTCACCAGCACAACTGCAAGCTGCTATTCGTCAGGAGTTTGTCTTTTACCAGTCTTCTGGAAATGATCGCAATGGTAACGTGAGGTTTACTGCTTATTACGAGCCTGTATATACCGCGAGTCGCGTACGGACACCAGTCTATCAGTATCCCATTTATCGACGACCACCCGACTTTGAGAGATGGGCGAAGCCACATCCAAAACGGGTTGATTTAGAAGGAAAAGATGCTTTACTCGGCGATAGAAGCCGGTTACGTGGTTTGGAGTTATTTTGGTTTGCCAATCGGTTTGATGCGTACATGGTTCAAATTCAAGGTTCTGCCCAACTCAACTTAACTGATGGTACGACAACATCTGTGGGTTATGGAGGTGCAACAGATTACCCGTGGACAAGCATAGGCAAAGAACTGGCGAAAGATGGCAAACTTCCCTTGAGTGGTTTAACATTGCCAGTTATGACTCAGTATTTTCAGCAGAATCCAAACCAGATGGATAATTATCTGCCGCGCTGGAAACGCTTTGTCTTCTTCCAGGAAACTGGTAGTACAGGGGCTAAAGGAAGTATCCTTGTGCCAGTCACAGCAGAACGTTCTATTGCGACTGATAAATCTATTATGCCTCCAGGAGCATTAGCGCTGATTAACACCAGTTTACCCTTTCCCACTGAGTATGGACAGATGGTGCCTCGTACTGTGAGTCGCTACGTGCTTGACCAAGATGCAGGAAGCGCTATTAAAGGACCAGGACGAGTTGATTATTTTATGGGAACTGGCAAATTAGCTGGCGATCGCGCTGGTATAACGGGTGGCAATGGTAAGCTGTATTATTTATTATTGAAGCAATAACTCTGGCAACTCTTCAATCTTTTCTTTTAGAGGTGATAAGTCACGCCAATACTGCCTGTAAATATATAGTTGTAGGATGTTTTGAACCGCAGATGCACACAGATGTATACAGATAATTTATCTGTGTGCATCTTACGAAAAAGTTAAATATTATTCATCTAAGTGCAAAGAACATAATTCTAATAAAAAGCGACAATTATTTTGCCTATATTTAAGGACTCCTGAAAAAATAACCATGAAATTCAGTACAATTTTAGAAAAATTTGGTGACGCCGCCTCCTCCAATAGCTTCTGTTCCAATAAAGAAAACGACCCAGAAATTACAGGGGTTACAGCAGTTGATGAAGCGACAACGGGTACTCTCAGCTACATTGAAGGAGCAAAATTCGCTTCTATGGTTAGTAAGACAAATGCTAGTGCTTTAATTTTACCTGCAGATGAAACATTACAGGCACAAGCACAAGAACGGAGTATTGTTTGGATTGCAACGCCAGAACCACGACTGTTATTTGCCAAAGCGATCGCATTATTTTATAAACCCTGGCGTCCGACTCCAGAAATTCATCCGACTGCTGTTATTCACCCGACAGCAAAAATTGGTAAACAAGTGTATGTAGGTGCTCATGTTGTGATTCAGCAGGGAGTAGAAATTGGTGATGATGTGTGCATTCATCCTAATGTGGTAATTTATCCAGATGTTAAGATAGGCGATCGCACAACCTTGCACGCCAATTGCACCATCCACGAACGAACTCGTATTGGTGCAGATTGTATGATTCACAGTGGTGCTGTCATTGGTTCAGAAGGCTTTGGCTTTGTTCCCAGTTCCACTGGTTGGGTAAAAATGGAACAATCCGGTTACACTGTTTTAGAAGATAATGTAGAAGTGGGCTGTAATAGCGCTATTGACCGCCCAGCCGTAGGAGAAACACGGATAGGTCGCCAAACTATAATTGACAATCTGGTGCAAATAGGTCACGGTTGCCAAATTGGTGCTGGATGTGCTATAGCAGGTCAGTCTGGTATGGCGGGAGGCGTGAAACTTGGTAATGGTGTTATCCTGGCTGGACAGTCGGGAATTAGCAATCAGGTGAAGATTGGCGATAGGGCGATCGCATCTGCAAAAGCTGGTGTTCATAGTGATATCGCACCAGGTGAAATTGTCTCTGGAAGTCCATCTTTGCCGCACAAACAGTACTTGAAGGTGTCAGCTATCCTCGCTCGCTTACCAGAAATGTATCAAACATTGAGACAGTTACAACGTCAGATTAATAATGGTAATGGTTAGTGCCTGCTGAAATACACATCATTTTGAATTTTGAATTGCTTAACTCAGATCTTGCACCATAATTTTTGTCCGCCAAGAAATAAATTTCTTGGCTCAAAGCTCAAGTAAGCTAAAGCTTACTGGATATGCGTTTCAGTCCGTTTTAACGGACTTTGGCTATAAGCCTTGTAGACGCCTCTGGCGGCTTCCCGCAGGGTACTTCAGTTCAAGGCGTACTCCGGTCGAGGTGCAAGATCTGAGTTAAGGGGTGGGGTTATGCAACGCAATTATTCACCAAAAAATTCCAGTTTGCTTCACTTGAAGAGCGAAAAAAGAAAAGAGCAAAGAGGAAAAGGACAAAACTACAAAATAATACTAAATAACTGAGAATATTCTACCCACCAAATAAACGCCTCTAAAAACCCTTCTTTTCATTCTTATAATTCTCTAAGTTTTTACGATACTGCGTACTACTAGGATCAAGGCGAACAGCTATTTCCAGTTCTGCGATCGCTTCTTCGAGTTTGCCTTGATCGTACAGCGCAATCCCCAGGGCATAGTGAGCATCTGTATAATTTGGGTCGATTTGCAACGCTTTACAGTAAGAGGCGATCGCCTGATCGAGTTTGCCTTGATTTTTCAGCGCAATCCCCAGGTTATTGTGAGCAGTCGCATAATTTGGGTCGATTTGCAACGCTCTTTGGTAACAGGCGATCGCCTGATCGAGTTTGCCTTGATTTTTCAGCGCTAACCCCAGGTTATGGTGAGCAAGTGCCAAATTTGGCTCGATTTGCAACGCTCTTTGGTAAGAGGCGATCGCTTCATCGAGTTTGCCTTGAGCGGACAGCGC
>NZ_QMEB01000025.1 GCF_012912135.1 Brasilonema bromeliae SPC951
TATTATTCAGGAAGGCATCACCGTGCCGTTAAAGGTATTCAGTTAATTACCTTGTATTACACGGACTGATCAGGTAAATCTGTGCCTGTCAATTATCGCATTTATAATAAACAGGAAGAAAAAACCAAAAATGACTATTTACGAGAGATGATTAATGAAGTTTTGGACTGGGGTTTAAAGCCGAAGACAGTGACCACTGATGCTTGGTATTCCAGCCAAGAAAACCTGAAGTTACTAAAAAACAAGCAATTAGGGTTTTTAACTGGTGTGGCTAAAAATCGCTCGTGTTCGGTTGATGGTAAAAATTTTACCCAAGTCCAAAATTTAGAAATTCCCGAAGATGGTTTAATAGTGTATCTGAAAAATTTTGGTCAAGTTAGGGTATTTCGGAGAAGTTTCAAAAACGAAACTTCCAGATATTACATCATGTATACTCCTGAAAAAGATACACTAAAGTCAATTTCAAGAACAGAATTTAAGGAACTACATTCTATTCATTGGGGAATTGAGTGTTACCACAGAGCTATTAAACAACTATGTGGTATCGGTCAATTTATGGTCAGAACGACTGAAGCAATAAAAACTCATTTTTTTAGCGCAATTCGAGCTTTTACACACTTAGAATTAATGCGTGCAGAAGATTTAATTGAAAATTGGTATGAACTCCAAAGAAATTTATCTCTTCAAGTAGCTCGTGACTTTATTTTAGAACACCTAACACAGAAGTTTAACTTGGCTGCATAGTATCAATTTTCTGTCAATGCGTAAGTTCTAACGTCGTGTCAGTATGCGATCTAGTAGTGCACCCTCTACGCAAGCTGTGCCGTCTGCACGTGTTAAATAACTAATGACGCTCGGCGGGCGAGGCTTTATCGCATTTCTACAAGAAAGCAGATCACCCGTCCTCTTCGGGTAATTAGGCTACACATATTAATATGAAAAATTACTGAAGCTACACTCAATATAAAAAGTTACTAAAGTTAGGTGAGAAAGTTTGAAGAATTAATAAAGTTAGTTTACTTACATCTTGCACCTGAGCCATAACATGTAAAATAAATGACATTTGATTTCACTTCGTTCTCGTCCGCCTAGGACTGTAAGTCCCAGGCTAATAAGCGAAGTCCATTAAAATGGACTAAAACTGGAACTAATTTTTGAGTATTTTTAAACATTAAACAATAAAAGTATTAGTGGTTTACTCGTAATGGTGCAAGATCTCAGTTTATCCACTTTAATTATCAATAATCTTACATATCGCTTTTCAAGCATCTACTGTCTAGTAAGCAATTCAACCGTGCTTCATATGATAGTGGTATTACATATCACATTTTTGTTCCAACCATCAATTTTTTTGTCAAGTATATCGGGTTTTGAAGTACTATTTTTGACAAAAAAATAAAGCAAAGCCCCTGGACTACCTTACTAACGGTGAGTCAGGGGATCATTCATAATTGCAGCTAAGCTATTCTCAAACCATACCATCAACAACCGGAAGGAAGTAGAAAGCAAACCCCAACACTGCATATGCTGCTAAGAGTAGTACGCCTTCTAACCAATTTGACTTACCGTCGGAACTGATGCTATTTGCAATCAACACCGCTACAACCACAGCTACTAATTCAAAGGGATTAAAATTTAAATCCATCGGTTGACCAAGTACCCACCCCGCTAAAACTAAAAAGGGAGCAACAAATAGAGCAATCTGCATACTTGATCCCACCGCCACAGAAACAGAAAGATCCATTTTATCTTTCATAGCCACAGTAACAGCTGTTGCGTGTTCAGCAGCGTTGCCAATAATGGGTACGAGGATCACCCCTGTAAATAGTGCTGTCAAACCTAACTGCGATGTGGCTACTTCTAAAGAATCAACTAGCATTTCTGATTCTAATGCAACTAAAAGGGTACATATTAGTAGAATCCCAGTCCACAACCAAATATTTGGTTTGTGGAGATGTGTTTCCTCTTCTGCGACACCCACATCGTAAAGATAAGTGTGGGTTTTCATGGAAAATAACAAAGTTAGGGCGTAGACGATAATTAGTACCACAGCAACCGCAAGGGACAGATTTTGCAGGGTTTTTTCTTCAATTGCTTGAGAGCTAAATTTCATCGCTGTGGGCAGTAGAATCGCAATCACCGCCAAATTCATAGAAGAAGCGTTGACTCGCGCTACAACTGGCTGAAATGTCTGTTCTTTGTAGCGCAGTCCACCTAAAAACATGGAAAGACCCATCACCAGTAGTAAGTTGCCGATAATTGATCCGGTGATACTGGCTTTGACGACATTCACAAGTCCGGCGTTTAGGGCAACTAAGGCGATAATCAGTTCTGTGGCGTTGCCAAAGGTGGCGTTTAGCAACCCCCCAACTGTTGGACCAACCACGACAGCAACTTCTTCTGTGGCTGTCCCCATCCAACCTGCTAAGGGCAAAATAGCTAAACCAGCTGTGATGAAAACTGTTAACTCTCCCCACTCTAAGTAATGAGCCGCTATGGAAACCGGAACAAACAGTAACAAAACCAAAAATAGAATGTTTTTACCTGACATTTGTCATTTTTGAGGTGAAAGTATTAGAAACAGTTGTCTGAGGAGGAAGTCCTCGCAAATCCTGAGCACAATGAGTTTTCTGTGGAACAGAGTCCTGAGTTTTGAATATATTACACTACAGCACTCAGCACTCGTGTAGACCAAACTCTAGGATACTCCCAGCCCTCTGATTCAGGAGTTCTCAAATTTGATTATTTGCTTTCTCAACTGAGATTTGTAAAATAAAATTGCAATATGAGTACAATCCGAAATGTTTCGTTGCAAAAGTTTCCAATAAACTTACGATTTTACACCAAGGATGGGGTTTAATATATTAAAAGACAATTAAAATTTTAGCAGTACCAACGACAAAGCCTGCTAACATGGCTTGTGTCAATGATTGACTGCATCGGGCAAAGCGCTGCTTGATAATGCAGATTACCCCCAACACGAACACCACTACCCCGGAATTTGGTTTGATCTCATAGTTGCTGTTGAAACTAACTGTTGTTGAAATGCCGCTGTAGGAAGGTTTATCAGCATTATCAAAAAACGCAACTGCAAGCACTGTTTATTTTTTGGAATAACTTCATGACTTCTGCTGCTGAACTACCAGCTAGTACTGGTTCAAACTTGACGCCGCATGAAAATATCAAAAACACCAAAATGCTCGATCCCCTGAGACAGGCTACTGGTGTTTACGTCACTGTTCATGGGCATTTTTATCAACCACCACGAGAAAACCCTTATCTAGACGCGATTGAGCGCCAATCTGGTGCAGCGCCTTTCCATGATTGGAACGAACGAATTCATCATGAATGCTATCGCCCCAATGCCTTTGCCAGGGTGTTAAATGAACGAGGCGAAGTGGTGGGGATCGTGAATAATTATGAGTATTTGAGCTTTAATATAGGACCAACGCTCATGTCGTGGCTAGAACGCCACGATGTAGAGGTTTATCAGCGAATTTTGGAAGCAGATGCTAAAAGTTGCGATCGCCTAAACGGACATGGTAATGCGATCGCGCAAGTATATAACCACATCATCATGCCCCTGGCAAACGAGCATGATAAATACACCCAAATCCGCTGGGGCAAAGAAGATTTCCGCTCCCGCTTTGGACGCGATCCCGAAGGAATGTGGCTGGCGGAGACTGCTGTAGACTACGCCACGTTGAAAGCTTTAGTCGATGAAGGAATTCGCTTTATTGTGCTTGCACCATCACAAGCACAACGTTGTCGTGTTTTGCCCACCGAGGATAATCCCAACCCTGAATGGCACGAAGTTGGTGGGAATCAGATTGATCCCACACGCCCATATCGTTGCTTTTTGAAAGAGAGTCACCAAAAAGTAGAAGCAGGATCAGATAACTCATCTGTTCAATCGGGCCCTTATATCGACATCTTCTTCTACGATGGTCCCATCTCCCGAGATATGGGTTTTAGTGATGTCCTGTTTAATTCCAATCATTTAGCCGGACGCATTGGTTCAGCAGTGCGTGGGGATCATCGCCCTGCACAGTTAATTTCTGTCGCCACAGATGGAGAAACCTTTGGACATCACAAAAGCGGAACCGAGAAAACATTAGCCTACGCCTTTACACAAGAGTTTCCCCATTGGGGTTGGACAGTCAGCAACTTTGCTCACTACCTCAGCTTAAATACTCCTACATGGGAAGTAAAACTCAAGCCAGTCACTGCATGGAGTTGCGCCCACGGCGTCGATAGATGGCAAGATGATTGCGGTTGCGGTGGTGGTGGGACATGGCACCAAAAATGGCGTCGCCCCTTACGGGATGCGTTGAATTGGCTCCGGGATCAGCTCATTTCCGTGTACGAAGAACATGGTAAACAGTTTTTCGTTGATCCCTGGCATGCAAGAGATGAATATATCCAAGTGATACGCGATCGCTCTCCAGAAAACGTGAGTCGCTTCCTGTCGCGTCATCAAACTCGTAAACTCATAGCCAGTGAACAAGTAGACGCCCTGCGCTTATTGGAAATGCAACGTCATGCTTTGCTCATGTTCACCAGTTGTGGCTGGTTTTTTGAAGAACTTTCGCGTCCAGAAGGAACGCAAATTCTGCGTTACGCCGCCCGTGCTTTAGAACTAGCAGGAGATGTCGCTGGTGTACAGTTAGAAAAAGGCTTCCTCAAACGTCTAACCCAAGCACCCAGCAATGTTGATTCGTTCAAACATGGTGGCGAAGTTTATCGCCAGTTGGTGCTTACAGCTCAAGTCAGCTTTAAACAAGTTGCTGCCCAATACGCCATTACTTCACTATTTGCCAACCACAAACCTGTAGAGACGTCCCAGACAGCGTCTTCACAAAATGGGCACAATGGTTCCATCAAACATTCTCATCCACATCAAAAGCGGGTTTATTGCTACACCGCGAACGAACTCGATTACCAATTGCAACGGATGGGATCATTGACTTTGGCGGTGGGAAATTTGAACCTCGTCTCAGAGATTACCTGGGAAAGCGAACATTTAGTGTTTGCAGTTCTGCATCTTGGTGGTTGGGATTTCCATTGTTGCATTCAACCCTCCGAGGGACGACTGGCTTACACTGAGTTGAAAGAAAAGCTGTTTGGGGCACTGCAAGAGGCTAGTGCAGCTCACACGATCCTAGCTATGACGCAGTTGTTTGGTGAAGAATCTTTCAGCTTGCGGAATCTATTTGCAGAAGAACGCCACCGACTCATGCACCTCTTGAGTCAAGAAACCCTGTCACGATTAGATCAACTTTATACTCAAGCATACCGTGATAATTACGGTGTTTTGATGGCGTATCACCGTGATGAAGTCCCTGCACCGCGAGAGTTGCAAGTTGCAGCAGAAATTGCTTTGGGTTCTCGGTGTATGATAAATTTACGCTTACTTGAGCAAGACATCGCTGAACCGCTATCAAGTTGGAATCACATCGTCGAGTTAGAGGCGATCGCCACAGAAGCCAAGCACCTGCATTGTCATCTAAATATACCCGAAGGCAAGCAGATGTTAGAGCAATTGATATTGCGTTCTCTGTGGCAATTCTTGCACGATCCCAACAGGACTTTTGATGCAGATTTGCAACGCCTAGATCGATTAATTGATGTGGCAAATCAGTTACATCTTGGTATCTCTCTTGAGCGTTCTCAAGAACTCTACTTCAGTTGTCTGCACAGTCTGATTGTGCCACTCTTTATGGCTAAAACTGCTCAAAGTCAGGATACCGCTCAGTGCCGTCAGTTGTTGAAACTGGGGCAAAAATTAGGGGTAGAAGTGAGTACTTGGTTAAGTCAGTTGGGCTAAGACAAAGAGCGAAAATAACGCGCAACCAGGGAAGCCTCTAAGTCAAAGAGTCAGGCGTGCGCTTTGCGCATACGTGAACAACAAGATTCCCGACTTCTTAAAGAAGTCGGGAATCTGAGCACGCGCAGGCACTTTCACACAAATCAAATAAGATTGCTATGGCAGTTGCCAGGTAGATTAGGACATGAACTAATGAGAAAATACGGGCACCACCAAACCATCAAGCTTATTAAGCGTTAAGAGTTAAGCGTTCCCTGTTCCCTGTTCCCTGTTCCCTGTTCCCTGTTCCCTGCTATATATGATTTGATAGAAGATATATTGTCAGACAAATGAAACAGACGTTGATTTGGCTTTGTGCAGCTACCCTCATTTTTGGTTTGATAGGCTGTGATCGAATTTTTCCCTCTGGTGACTCAGTGCAAAAAGTTAGTGATGGTGATACTATCGCGGTGAAAGACGCCAAGGGGGACAAAATTAATGTGCGGTTTGCATGTGTGGATGCACCGGAAATCCCGCACTCTAAGAAGGAAAAAGAAAGTAAAAGTTCTGTTTTTCGCAACCAATTTGATTGGGGTGCAAAGGCGCAAGAACGGGTGCAGGAACTGGTGAAACAAGGAGGCGATCGCGTCAAACTAAATATCACCGATAGCGATAGGTACGGACGCAAAGTGGCTGAAATCCGTTTGCGCGATGGAACTTTTATCCAAGAAGTTTTAGTACGAGAGGGATTAGCGCTTGTTTACCGTCCTTATTTAAACAAGTGTCCCAGCAGAAATATCATTGAACAAGCTGAAACTCAGGCGAAAAATAGTCGGCGAGGAGTCTGGAGTGATGCTAAGTTTGTGAAGCCTTGGGAGTACAGGAGTCTATATAAGTAACATTTAAAATCTGAGTAGCGAGTTTTGCAAGGTTCGTGAAAAGATTTTGATTATGTCACCCTATCTAGCAGCAATTTCTATTTACCCGATAAAATCTCTTGACAGAATTGATGTCAATCAAGCAACAATTCTTGAGAGTGGCGCACTTCAGCATGACCGAGAGTTTGCCTTATTTGATGAACAAGGTCATTTTGTCAATGCAAAGCGCAATGCCAAGATTCACTTGTTGCGATCAACGTTTGATCCTAACTTAAAAACAATCTCCCTACACATTCAGGGGACTGACCAAAAAGCTATTTTTCACCTTCATGATGAGCAACCCTCTCTAAAAGCCTGGTTAAGTGATTACTTTGGCTTTGCAGTTAAGTTAATGCAAAACGCGATAACGGGCTTTCCAGATGATCTTAATGCCAAAGGACCCACCGTGGTTAGTACAGCCACGCTTGAAGAAGTCGCTTCCTGGTTTCCTGTAGGAAGTGTTGATGAAATGCGACTCCGTATGCGAGCGAATATAGAAATTAGTGGAGTTCCACCATTTTGGGAAGATCAATTATTTACTGAAGTAGGAAAGTATGTTCACTTTCAAGTGGGAGAAGTCTTGTTTGAGGGAGTTAATCCTTGTCAGCGTTGCGTCGTTCCCTCACGAGATTCTCAAACCGGAAAGGTGACAACTCATTTTCAGAAGGTGTTTGTGGCTAAGCGCAAAGAGTCTCTACCATCTTGGACGACGCCAACCCGTTTCAATCATTTCTACAGGTTAAGCGTGAATACAAATATACCTGCATCAGAAGCAGGAAAAATTTTACATCAAGGAGATGAGGTAAAAATTCTGGGTGTCAGCGAAAGCAACTTAAGGATAGCGGATTGAATAACATCCAAATCACTCCTTTAACCTCACTCCCGCCTTTAACTATCGTTAAAGTCTCCCCTCTCCTTGATAAGGAGAGGGGTTGGGGGTGAGGTTTTGTACTTAATTAAATTCGCGTTCCTAAGCTAAATTTTTAAAGATTAGTAGGCAACTCATTAACCAAATGTACTCACAGCATGACAAAATCGAGAGATTGACAAACTTGTATATCTAGAGATAGAAATAGAGGTTACGGTGTGAGTATATTCCTATCTAGTGTTGCTGTCTTACTCTCGACTTTGGCTTTATTATGCAGTGGCTATACAGCTTACCAAGTTTTCACCTTACAACAGACGTTGAATGTTGCAAGTGCTGGTAATAAGAACGCCACCACTTCTACTCAAAAAACTTCCAGTTCAGAAACCAGTACTGTTCCTCCTGACAATAAGCCTAATCCATCAGAAGCGTCTTCATCTTCAACCACAACAGCACAATCACCAGCCACCACTGGTAGTGCTATTAAACCGGGTCAATTTGTGCAACCTTCCTTTGGTCAGAAAGCAGAAGTTGAGTTACTCTCGGTAAAGCGGATTAAAGATCCGGAAACAGCAAACCGTGATGTCGTGAATGTGCAGATGCGTATCCGTCGCGTGGCTACAGATGGAATTAATCCTGCTGAATCTGTAGGAGTCTACAACACAACAGCACGTAATCCTGACACAAGCGAAACCTATAAGGGAGTTAACCTCAAGCGCTCAACTGGTAGTGTTGAGTTATTTTCTTTGCGTCCTCAAGCTTCAGCTGATGCTTATGTCTGGTTAAGGATTCCTGAGGGTGTTAACAGCATAGATGTCTTTGTACCAGATACAGCGGCATTTAAAAATGTGCCGGTTTCTAATTAGTCCGGAGTCTTTGTATGAACAACAAGACCCCCGACTTATCAAATAAGTCGGGGATCTCAAGCCAGCTGATTTTCACAAGTCTACCCAGGATTGCGATAGTGTGCCGAGATTTTATTGAGACGAATACCTCTACTGTTGCTTTTGCACACTCTGGCAATCCAACTGAGTTTAATCAGCACCTACGCCAATTGGTATGCCAAGTATATTTCCCGTTACTGACACTTTAACTCCTGGCACGGCATCTTCTGGTAACAATATACCACCACCAGAGTTTGTACCTCCGACAACCGCCTGTAACTCCTCTGCTGTCAATTCTATGTTCTGTGTTTGGTTTTCTAGGTTATAGCTGGTTTTGGATTCTTTCATGATTTTCGAGGTGTATCGAGTCAATAGGTTACTGTTCAAAAACCTTTATTTAACAGAATTAAATCTCAAGACCGATATTTCCAAGGTCTACGCTTACAGCACCACCACTGATAGCCTGCATCTCAAGGTCAGTCAACTCATCTGCACATGCATCTTCCCATGAGCGATGATTGTTTGCAATGTTGGTATTTTCTTGCCGTGAGTGATTTTTGTCAGCAACGTTGGTATTGATTGCGGTTTGTTGTTGGTTGATGTTGCGATGCATGTGAATTCCTCGATAAATAGTATGTGTTTGATTGATGATTCGAGAATACCAAGTAGATACTGATGATTCTATCTATCGACAGGGTGAAAACATGTCTTTTTTTTTACAAAAATGTCTATACGTAGACGGGTGTCGCCCGACTCTACCCACAAGCTAGGGTTTTTCTGTTTACCTGTGCGTTTTGTATGAACAACAAGATCCCTGACTTATCAAATCCCACTTTTCCACACTCTCGCAATCCAACTGAGTTTCATCAACACTCGTGCTAAACGGTATGCAAAGTATATTTCCCTTTGCACATAAAAGGGTGAGCATTGCCCACCCTACATAATTATTCTTGAACCACAATCGCTCTACAACTTAGTCCCGCACTCAGGGCAGAAGTTGTTATTTGGCGCGTTTTTCGCACCGCAGTTGTTGCAATAAACTGGCTCTAGTGAAGCTTTCTTTGGCTGGCGTCGTAACCCAACCATCTGAGCGTTGCTCTTTCCAGGAGCAACCATTGGGTAACAGTTTTCGTCTTTAGTCACGTAGGCATTGACGATAACTGGACCATCGTGTGCCAGCATTTCGGCGATCGCCTCCTTCAACTCCTCTCGGTTTTTAATCACCATGCCTTTAATGCCATACGCCTTTGCCAAAAATTCAATGTCCGGCATTCCTACTTCCATATTCGAGCAGGAGTAACGCTCACCGTAGAACGCTTCTTGCCACTGGCGCACCATTCCCTGCCAGCCGTTATTGATTATCACAGTCTTGACATTTAAGCCATACTGTGCAGCAGTTCCTAGTTCCTGTAAATTCATTTGGAAACTGGCGTCACCGCTAATACAGATGACTTGTTCATCCGGGAACGCTACCTTAGCGCCGATTGCTGCTGGTAAGCCAAAACCCATCGTTCCCAAACCACCACTGGAAATCCAGCGCCGGGGACCATTCTTGAGGAATTGCGCCGACCACATTTGATGTTGACCCACATCTGTGGTGTAGTAGGCGTCGGGTGCTTGGCGTGCGATTTCTACAATCACCTCTTGCGGTGACATACTATCAGCATGGTGTGGCACCTCCAGAGGATACTCTTCCTTCCAGCGGTTGATCAGGTTCAGCCACTCTTGGGTTTGGTTGGGTGTGTCCTTTGTACCTGCTTGCTGAACGCGACGCAACAAATCAAGCAAGACTTTCCGCACATCGCCGACGATGGGTACATCAGGAACGCGGTTTTTGCCAACTTCCGCTGGGTCGATGTCGATGTGAATGACTTTAGCGCGGGTGGCGAATTCATCCAACTTGCCTGTCACACGGTCATCAAATCTTGCACCAACACAAATCAGCAAGTCACAATCTGTGACAGCAAAGTTAGCGTAGGCGGTGCCGTGCATTCCCAACATTCCCAAAGACAGGGGATGATGTTCGTCAAAGGCACCGATACCCATGAATGTTGTGCTGACAGGGATATTGAATAATTCCGCCAGTTGTTTAATTTCCTCGTGTGCTCCTGAGGCGATCGCACCACCACCCACATACAACAACGGACGACGACTTTCTCGAATCAACTGTATTGCTGCGTTAATCTGGCGTGGATTTCCCTTCACCGTGGGACGATACCCAGGTAACTTCACTTTTCCCGGTTCCACAGGCACATAGTCAAATTCTTCCAACGCCACATCTTTGGGAACATCAATCAAAACTGGTCCCGGACGTCCAGTGCTGGCGATGTGGAAGGCTTCAGCAACAATTCGCGCCATATCTTTAGCGTCACGCACCACATAGGAGTGCTTGACAATTGGTAGCGTAATTCCGTAAATATCAGTTTCCTGAAACGCGTCCGTACCAATTACCGCCCGTGATACCTGTCCCGTAACAATAACCATCGGGATTGAGTCCATATAGGCAGTGGCGATGCCCGTCACCAAATTCGTCGCCCCAGGACCCGAAGTTCCAAAGCACACTCCTACCTTCCCCGTCGCACGGGCGTAACCGTCGGCGGCGTGTGCGGCACCTTGTTCGTGTCTCACCAAGATGTGCTTAATGCCATTACCAGCAGCTTCTACTTTGTATAGGTCGTCGTAAATCGGTAGGATTGCACCACCAGGATAACCAAAAATATACTCAACGCCGTGTCGCTTGAGACTATCAAGCAAGGCAAAACCACCGGATGCACGTTTTGGCGTCACGGCTGGCGAGACAGAGACATTGGAGATGCTTTCGTTTTCGATTTGTGGGAGACTAATTTGGGAAGGCAAACGCACAGTCAAACCTCACGCTAAGCTTAAGTTAATGCTGAATCTTTGTAGTTAAAACTTCATTTTAATTGAAAAGCTTAGTACAATAGCGACGACATTTCCTGTAAAAAATAGAAAATTCATTTTAGAAAAATGTCTCGCAATACTCAACGAGTGTTTTGCCAAGCCCAAACGCCTACAATCGCCACCACAACACTCGTTCCCACAAGCACAATTCGCAACCCAAGAGCATCAGTAAGTGGGCCAGTGATTGCTAGTGGTGCGCTAAGGGCTATGTTCACGGCATGATTTTGAAACCCAAACACTTTACCATGCATTGTGGGTGGTGTTTGCTGTTGAATCAGAGTTTGCATTGGTACGCCAATAAAAGCAGCGCCTATACCCAATAATGCACAAAGTGCTAAAGCTAAGAGCAAGTTTTGAGTAAAACTGAACACTCCTAAAACCAGCGCCATGATTAAAAATCCAATCAGGGGTAAGGGTTTCTGGTGAAGTTTCTCACCCCAGTTACCTAAAATCGCTGCTCCCAAAACCATACCTACCCCAGCTGCTGCTAAGAAAAAGCCAAATTGTTTCCCTTGTAAGCCAAACTTTTCTGCTAATCTGATAGCCAACACTGTTAATGCTGCAAACACACAATACAAAGTTGTCAGTTGCAGCATGGCATTCAACACGAGACGATTTTTCTTAAGATAACGCAAACCATCTTTAAAATCAGCCCAAGGATTGATGACTGGCTGATTGTTATCAAAGGATACCTTGTCTCTAAAGTTAATCGGTTGCATGACGCCCGCAGACAACAGGTATAATCCTGCTACCACAAGCTCTTGACCATATTTTGCTCCTATTGAGTCTTTCGCCCAACTTAAAATTGGCTCTCCCACCGCAAAGCCAACAATCAAAGCTCCCATCATTGTGCTGCTAAACAACGCATTGGCTGCCATCAAATTTTCTTTTTTCACCAACAGCGGAATAGCAGCTTGCTCAGCAGGTGCAAAAAACTGCGTCACAGTGGAGATGGCAAAGGTTATTATAAGCAGAATCAGAAATTGTCGTGGCAAAAAAGGAATACACAGCGTTAATAGCCCGCGCACGATATCAGATCCAATCATAATCAGCTTTTTGGGGAAGCGGTCAACAAAGACACCGCCTGCGGAACCAAACAATATCGCTGGTACTGTAAACGCCACCATCAATATCGAATACATCGAGTTTTGCGCCAATCCAGCAGGGGCTGGGTAGTTTTCAAGCAGAGCAACCATTAAAACAAAAAAGACTTTATCTGCTAATTGAGATACCAATTGCCCAATCCACAGCAGCATGAAGCCACGGTTTTTGAGAATGGCAATAAACCCTTTATTTACAGCAGCAGGTTCAGTTGGAAACATCAGAATCTTTTGAAATAGGGATTAGGGAACGCAGTAAGGGAGGCAGGGAGGGGAGGCAGGGGAAGCAGGGGACAGATCAATTCGCTCATTCGCTCATTAGGAGAAATTTGCTCATTCGCTCATTAGAAGTATCTCCCTCATCTCCACGGCAGGTAGGTGCACTCAACGACGGGGAACCCTCTCCTAGTCTGTCCTATGCCCTATGCCTACGGCATGAATCAGGCGTTCGCTTTGCGCTTACGCTTTTTGCCTCAACGAAGGAAAACGCCACATCCGAAGAAAGCCGGAAGCCCTCAAAACAGTGCACGCTGCCTCACCAAGGGCGCACTGCCTCATAGTCTTCCTCATCATCTTTATTCCCTGATCTTCTTTTACTCACTCCTGCTTTGCAAATCTGTTTTCCGGACTAGTTATCTTCATAATGCTTTAAAAGCAAGTGCAAAAACTCAGCCGCGCTTAGACGCTGTTTCGGCGGTGATTGGCCAAAACAAGAGTCTAAAACGTAGCCTTGTACAGTTTGGGGCGATCGCCACATTTCTAAATGCTCAACAGGTGGATCCGCATAAAAGTTATTTTCCCCGCTTCCTAGCATAGAAGAACTCCAGTGGGTGAAATAATCATGACTCATCCGATGGATAGGAAAATTTCCCCACATAGGCACTCCCCATCCATCTATAGCAATAAAAGCTTTGACAGAACCGCCAATTTGTTGCCATTTATGAGCAGCGAGTATTGACCCAACCACACCAGCACTAAAGCTAATGAATACAACTGGCGATTCTATCCTATCCTGCAAGTGTTTGTGTAAAAATTGCAATATGTGAAATGCTGATAAAGCTAAACCACTCTCACCAGGAAATATCAGTAAATCTACTGCTTTTTTATTTTTTGCTTCATCTATAACTTGCTCTATCCACCCTGAGACAAAACATTGAGTTAAGGCTGACTCATGAATCCCAGGGCAAATAATTATACTCATCTCTTCTTGTGTTAGCAGCTTTTTCTTCAAACTATATCAGTATAAATGTTATAAAGTTAACATTTTTTTCCATGCTTTTCCGGACACATTCCGGCTTGCAATATTCAAAAAAAGTTCAACCTGTTTGAATTCAGCAAAGCGGTGACTTGTCCTTATAATTAACAACTCAACATATCAATTCCACTCTATCAAGCGCTACACAATTTGCGAAACAAGTATATGTCAAGCCTCTAAAGTCATTTTTAGTCATTGTTGTGTTTCTATCTTCGGTAGTAAATAGAGTATGTGATGACAGATACGACTCATCTTTACTTTTTCATCCTATGCCCCTGGATAGGATAGAATTTTACGAGTATGTAAAACAACAAAACCCAAACAGTGCTGAAGCATGAGTACCGAGATTGAAGTGGAAATCATCAAAGGACTCATTGCTTAGCGCTCAGAACTTTTGAAGTTGTATTGAGGAACTATTGTGGTTGCCACACCAGAAAAACTACACTCAACACATGAGCAATTGCCCAGTCAACGCCGAGTAGCAGTATTACTCATGGGTTATGGCGAAGTCGAAAGCTACGAAGATTTCGCTAACTATAATGAACAAGCTTTAAACCTGCTGACAGCAAAATTTGCACCCGTGCCTACTTGGGTTTATCCTCCCTTGGCAAAGCTTTTGGCATTATTTGATCGTCATGAGTGGGGACATCAGCACCATGATTTTATTTCCCCACACAACGCCATTTTTGAAAAACAACGCGCTGGCATTGAAAAAGACCTACAAGCCAAGTGGGGTGAGGGTGTTCAAGTTTTTAAAGCTTTTAACTTTTGCGCCCCCTTCCTACCCAAACAAGTCCTGGCAGAAATCAAAAGCCAAGGTTTTGACAAAATACTCATCTACCCACTGCTTGTTGTAGATTCCATCTTCACCAGTGGTATTGCCATAGAACAAGTTAACAATGCTTTATCCGAGATGGCCCAGGGCGATGAACACTGGGTTAAAGGACTGCGCTACATTCCGTCGTTCTACAATGAACCAGCTTACATCGACTTGATGGCGCATCTAGTCGAAGACAAAATTACAGCTGACTTAGCCAGTGCTTACCTACCTTCTCAAATTGGCATTGTGCTGATGAACCACGGTTGTCCCCATAAAGCCAAAGGATTTACCTCTGGAATTACCGAAAGTCAAATACTCTACGACTTAGTCCGCGACAAATTAATCTACCGCTACCCTCTGATTTCTGTCGGATGGCTTAACCATGACACACCCTTGATTGAATGGACGCTGCCAAATGCTGAACAAGCAGCGAAAAACCTGATTCAATTAGGTGCCAAAGCAATTGTATTTATGCCGATTGGTTTTGCTACAGAAAATCATGAAACTCTCCTAGATGTACACCACATCATTCATGCCTTAGAGAAAAAGCATTCTGATGTAAACTACGTGCAGATGCCCTGCGTTAACGACCATCCTGAGTTCTTAAACATGGCAGCGCAGTGGGCAAATGCTCATATTAACGAGTTGTTGTCAGAAGAAACTGTGGCAGTTAATCCCGAGTTAGCTGTAGCGCATCATCATCACCATCATCATTAAGGTGTAAGGTGGGCAAAACATTGCCCAACGCCAGATGCCTACGGAGGGAAAACGCCACATGCTTCAAGTCGGCAAAGCCGCCCAACGCAGTGGCTCCCCTCCTGCAGCACTGGCTCCCCTACTACTGCTGAATTCTAATTCACGCCTCTCAACTTGCGAGTGTTGTCAATTAAACTCGGAGTCAGATTAATTTAGCTATACACCCAATATTTAAATGCTATCACTAGCAAAATATTGGGTGTAACAGTGAATTTATTCTGACAAAAGTTGGGGGCAAAACTTACGCTTATTCAACTCCTCTTAATTTGCGTGTATTTTCAACTAAACTTTTTGCAAATTGGTCTAATCTTTGGGAAAGTTTTTCGTCTACAAGTTTACCTTCAGGACTAAAAGCTTTCCAAGCTTGCCCAATTGCTACCTGTTCTGGAATAGACCATGCATGCACCCATCGGAGAATTACTCTCAAATCATTGAGTGCATTGTTATTAGATTGACCGCCTAAAATACTGATGAATCCTGCGACTTTACCTGCTAAATGGTCAAAGCTCATCAAATCAAGAGCATTTTTCAGGACACCACTAACGCTACCGTGATATTCAGGTGTAACCATAATTAAACCATCAGCACGGCTAAAAGCGTCTTGCAGCCGTTTAACGTCTGGGTAATCTGGATAATCGTCCCCTCCATCACAAAATGGTAGGTTCATTTTGCGCAAATCAAGAACTTCTACTTCTGCACCTAGCTCTTGTGTTTTTTGCGCTGCTAATTCTAAAGCCAATTGGCTGTAAGACTCTGATCGTAAGCTACCAGCAATGCCTACTATCCTTACCATAACTGAATCCTCATGTTGTTTTTTTTACAATATTTGCGACAGTATGTCTTTACATTCAAACACTGATATTTATTTGGCAAAGTGTAATCATTACGAGTATGATTTAATTATAGCGATTTGTGACATAGTATGCCAAATGCCAATTAACAGAGAATTTCATGCTAGGGAGTCAGAAATATAGCAATGTAGAAGTAGTACTTCAAAAGATTTTTGAGCGTCATAGTCTAACCTGTGAGGAATCCTAAGCTTCCAATTAGGCGTCTAACATAGAGAAATATTCATAAACAGACGCACTTATGGATATTGCAAGGAAAAACTTAGGAATGCTTTTTTTTTGGAAGCTACACTAGAAGATTAGACACCCCTGATATCTACTCTTGGTAGAGGAAAAGGCATAAAAATGAGTGCTCAAGCTGATAGAGCAGCAAACAAAGGATAATTATTATGAAAAATTTTGAGAAAAAGACATCGAGGAAACAGCACCCTGCAAAGAATGCAGCCTTGACTGGAGCGCTAGCAGCCGGTTTAATCATGTTGCCAGGAATGTTAGGGGCGACTCCTGCTTTAGCACAAAAAGGAGAGCGCGAGCCTCTATCTTATGGTAAACTAATCGAAAAAATAGAGAATAAAGAAGTCAAAAGAGTAGAGCTTGACGAAACCGACCAGCTAGCAAGGGTTTATCTCAACGGACAAAAGCAAGGTGAACAACCGATACAGGTGCGGCTTTTAGAACAAAACAGTGAGTTAATTAATAAGCTAAAAGAAAAGGACGTTGAGTTTGGGGAAGCTCCCTCTGCCAATAGTAAAGCGGCTCTCGGACTTTTGATCAACTTGATGTGGATCTTACCACTAGTTGCTCTGATGTTATTGTTCCTTCGCCGCTCTACTAATGCCTCTAGCCAGGCAATGAACTTTGGTAAAACCAGAGCTCGTTTCCAGATGGAGGCAAAGACTGGAATCAAATTTGACGATGTTGCAGGTATTGAAGAAGCCAAGGAAGAACTGCAAGAAGTCGTGACTTTCCTCAAACAACCAGAAAAATTCACTGCTGTGGGCGCACGCATTCCCAAAGGAGTGCTGTTAGTGGGACCTCCGGGAACAGGTAAAACACTGCTTGCAAAAGCGATCGCCGGTGAAGCAGGCGTACCATTCTTCAGCATTTCCGGCTCAGAGTTTGTGGAAATGTTCGTGGGTGTGGGTGCATCCCGTGTGCGTGATTTATTCAAAAAAGCAAAAGAAAATGCTCCCTGTCTGATATTTATCGATGAAATCGACGCTGTAGGACGCCAAAGAGGTGCAGGTATCGGTGGTGGAAATGATGAACGGGAACAAACCCTCAACCAATTGCTCACCGAAATGGATGGTTTTGAAGGTAACACTGGTATTATTATAATCGCCGCTACCAACCGTCCAGATGTCCTAGATACCGCGTTGCTTCGACCCGGACGGTTTGACCGACAAGTGATTGTAGATGCACCAGACCGGAAAGGTCGTCTGGAAATTTTAAAAGTCCATGCCCGTAATAAGAAAGTTGACCCATCCGTTTCCTTGGAAATTATTGCCCGCCGCACCCCTGGTTTTACAGGAGCAGACTTAGCAAACTTACTCAATGAAGCAGCAATTCTGACAGCACGTAGACGTAAAGAGGGTATCACACCGTTAGAAATTGACGATGCTATTGACAGATTGACAATTGGGTTGACCCTCAACCCACTCATGGATAGCAAGAAAAAGCGCTTGATTGCCTATCATGAAGTTGGACACGCTCTTTTGTCTACACTTCTGGAAAATGCTGACCCTTTAAATAAGGTGACAATTATTCCCCGTTCTGGTGGAGTCGGTGGTTTTTCTCAGCAAATTCTCAACGAAGAAATGATTGACAGTGGGCTTTATACTAAAGCTTGGCTGCACGATAACATCATCATGACTTTAGGAGGAAAAGCAGCAGAAATAGAGGTATTTGGCGAAGCTGAGGTCACAGGTGGGGCTAGCAACGACTTAAAAGTTGTAACAAACCTTGCTCGTAAGATGGTGACTATGTATGGTATGTCTGAGTTAGGGTTAGTAGCTCTGGAAAATCAGAGTAGTGATGTTTTTCTTGGCCGAGATTGGATGAATCGCTCTGAATATTCAGAAGAAATGGCGACTAAGATTGACCGACAAGTGCGAGAAATGGCAGTTGTTTGCTATAGAAAAGCTCGTCAAATTATTCGTGAAAATAGAGCTTTGCTAGATCGCCTTGTGGATTTGCTTGTCGAACAGGAAACAATAGAGGGCGAGCAATTTCGTAAGATAGTCTCTGAATATACTCAACTGCCAAAGAAGCAACAATTAGTTGTATCTGGTTAGATGAAGTCTTGAGTGATATCATGTCCGGATAAACACTTATAAAAACGATGAACCTCACCCGCCTCCGGCACCCTCTCCTTAATAAGGAGAGGGTTGGGGTGAGGTCAAGCAGGAATTATAAGTAATTAAGCGGACTTGATATGAGAAATACTCAGCACCCAGTACTCATTCAGTACTTAATTAACAGTTATCAGTTATCAGTAGCCTGTTCCCTGATCACTGATAACTGTTTACTGATTTAATATCCTGAATCTCCTACAGCTTTTGACTCCTCAATGATGACTTGTGACTGTTGAGAAGTCCAACCCTGCGATGAACTCCTAGCAATTTGCTGCTGGGAGAACATTTCTCGAAGAACCATTGCTGGATCAACATATTGTTTAGCATACTTGAGTCCCCAATGAAGGTGAGAACCTGTGGTTCGTCCGGTCATTCCTACCCGACCAATTCTCATACCAGCGCCCAGTTGCTGACCTTCCGCAATTTGAATTCCACCTGTTCTATCTATCAGATAACGGCGACCATCTACGGTTTCAACTTGTCCTTGCATATGACAGTAGGTGTGTTCCCATTCGCCAGATTGAATGGCTATATGAGTTCCGCAAGCATCGCGATCGCCAACCTTCATGACCGTACCTATCCACCAATTGCGAATATAACTCCCTTGTGGCGCGGCGATATCTAAGCCACTGTGAAATTCTAAACTAGAACCGCCAGTTGCAGAACGACGGTAGCCAAATGCGGATGTGTAGGACTGAAAATGTTCTACTGGAAAAGACGCTGCTAACCAATTATTAGCTCTTGCTATCTGCTTGGTGTTAAATTCTACAGGTAGTTTTGGCTTGCTGGTCTGAAAATTTTCGACCGGAATTGAGGCTGGTAACGGATTTTTGACAGTTGCTATCTGCTTGGAACTCAATTCTACAGCTTCAACTGTTTTTAATTTGGTCAATAGAGTGATAAAACTGACAACACCAATACCTAGTATAGATAGGCTGACTACGGAAAGTGCTACTGTTTGTCGCCACTTACTCATTTTTTAGTCCTCTAGCTCTTACTACATATGCGTAAATTGATCTAAATTTCAGCCGGATCAAAGATTTAAATTTTGATTAGGAATTGACATTTGCTTTGGAGTGCTTTCACCCTGTGACCACTAGAAAAAGCGTATATTTTTTACTGATTCATCGCAATACATTTACCTTGAAAATGTTGCTATGTCAAGTCATTTTCCCAAAATAGTATTTTTTCAGGTATCAAAATGGCCGGATTTATTTGATAATCAAAAATATAAAATATTTTCTAATTTCATTAGAATTTTAGATACCTTTGAGCAGTGATGATTTGTTGATAGTTCAGTGCTGTACTAGCTAGTGATCATCAGTTTTCAAAGAAAAGTATTGATAATGACCTTTCTTATTACGTATATACTGAGTGAAAAAAATGTAAACTTGTGCACAATAAAATGTAATAGTGGAAGAGTTGCAAATAAGTAACAATGCTGTTAAGTTTATCGTTATTATTATTGGTTTAACTTCCCAAACGCAACTTCCACAAGACTTCCACCAAGCCATGCTGACTGAAATATTGCCTTTCAGCTTTGAGTTAGACACAATCGCGATCGCCGGAGCAAGTTTGTGGTCTTTGGCGCTGTATCTTGGTTTTTCCCCAGTCAGGGAATGGGTGATACTGCAATTGAACCGTTGGTTTAACTTTGCTGAGCGATCGCTCTACACGAGTCAGTCAGAATTTGAAAAAACAAGAAAAGCGAGAGAATCACAAAATGCGTTTTACGCCTCAGTTTTCAGTATCCTGCCCTTTCTGGTCATTGGTGGCTTACTGAATTGGGGAGTAGAAATTAGTTTAGGTTCGAGCTGGGCAATTAGCATGGGGATACTTGCTTGTATGGGTTGTGGCGTGTATGAACTAGGACGAAGAGATGGGGAATCTTCTGGGAAGTAGGTTATGTGCCATTCCTTAATCCTCAAAAGCCTTAGTTCTAAATAGCCGCATTCCATTTGCCGTAACCAGCAAGGAAGTTCCTGTATCTGCCAAGACAGCAACAGCTAACCCAACAAACCCAAACGTCGCCAGCAATAGAAACAATGCCTTTGTTACCAAAGAAAAGACTACGTTTTGTTGAATAACAGACACCGTGCGGCGGCTTAAATCCACTGCATAGGCAAGTCGTCGCAGGTCACTCCCTACCAGCACCACATCTGCTGTCTCTATGGCAATATCAATTCCACCCACAGCAAAGCTAACATCTGCCGCAGCCAGGGCTGGTGCATCGTTAATGCCATCTCCAACCATGCCCACAACCCCGTCACGACGCAGCTTTTGAATCGCTTGCAGCTTATCTTCGGGCAATAATTCTGCCTGATATTCGTTGATGTTAACCTGTTGAGCAATCTGTTTTGCGACAGCAGCGCGATCGCCCGTTAGCATCACTAATCTTTTCAACCCAACTTGTTTGAGGCATCGCACTGCCTCGGAAGCCTCCAACCGTAATCCATCTGCTAAAGCAACAGCACCCAACAATCCCGTTTCATTTCCTACCAGCACAGGGGTTTGACCGAAGGTTTCAATCTCAACCAATAAAGATTCAGCATCTGAAGATGAAGGAATACCCCGATCAGCAAACAAACGCCGATTACCGACAAAGTAAAGTGAATCACCTATTTTTGCCTCAATTCCTTTACCAGGTAGCGCCGTAAACTTGGATGGAGTCTGTAACTCTATTGATTTCGATTTAGCAGCCTGGACAATTGCTTTCGCTAAAGGATGTTCTGAGTGTTGTTCCAAACTAGCAGCAATTTGAAACACCATATCCGCACTCACCTTGCCAAAATCGTAAACATGAAGCACCACGGGTAGCCCTTGCGTAATCGTACCAGTCTTATCAAAGGCAAAAGTTGTAAGATGTCCGGCTCTCTCCAATGCATTGCCCCCTTTGAACAAAACGCCTTTGCGAGTTGCTGCACCAATAGCGCTGACAATCGAAACAGGGGTAGAAATCACTAAAGCGCAAGGGCAGGCTATTACCAACATCACCAGCGCCCGATAGAACCAAACGTTGAAAGGTTGAGCAAATGCCAAAGGTGGAATCAGGGTGATAGCGATCGCTATTAAAATCACAATTGGGGTGTAAACTTCTGCAAACCGATCTACCCACTGCTGAGAAGCAGCGCGGCTTCCTTGAGCTTGTTCCACCAAATTGATAATTTTGGCAACGCTGGTATCGTTCGACGTATGGGTAACCTTAACTTCTAAAAAACCTGATTGATTCAACGTCCCAGCATAGACAGTATCGCCAGCAGCTTTATCTTCTGGGATTGATTCCCCCGTAATTGGAGATTGGTCTATCGCGCTTGTACCAGAAACGACTACACCATCCAACGCCACGCGCTGTCCCGGTCGAATCATCAAAATTTCCCCAACTTGAACACTTTCAACGGTTACAGTAACTTCTTTATTTCCCCGCTTGACGGTAGCAGTGGGCGGAGTCAAACCCATTAGGGCGCGGATAGCATTGCGGGTGCGACCAAAGGTGAAAACTTGCAGTGTTGTGCCTAAAGAGAACAAAAACAAAACAAGCGTTCCTTCAAACCAGTCTCCTAAAATCATTGCCCCAATAACTGAAATGGTCATCAGCAGATTCATATCGGCGCGGCGCAAGCGCAACTCAAACAAACCTGCCCGTGCTATGGGATAGCCAGCAACAACGATGCCAACACCATAAAAACCCCGTGCTATCCAAATGGGTAAGGCTAAATGTTGAGCAAGTAAGCCCAGGACTAACCCCATTCCCGCTAAAATTACGCTTTGTCCCCGGCGGTTGCTAATCCAGAAAAACCAGTTTGTTGGAGCAGGATTTTGAGAGGGCTTGGGGACTGGATGAGTGTGGTTGTGGTCATGATTATGATTCTGGCAATCGTCGTCATGGGTGTGACGATGGGAACTTGCCTCAAAATTCTTCCCAACCGTATAGCCCAGACCCCTAATCCGGTCAGTGATTGCAGTCTCACTCACAACAGAAGGATCATAGGACAGTTGCAATCGTTCATTTGCAAAGTTAACCGACACATCCAAAACACCTGCCATTTGCTGCAAACCAACCTCAATTGTCTTGGCGCAACTGCCGCAATCCATTCCGTTAACTTTCACTTGTAGGCTTTTAGCAGAAGCGACTTCGACCTGTTTGTGGTCATGGTTGTGGTCGCTGTCACAGCAATGGGTGTGATTATACGGTTTTACTGCACCACTCAGTTTAGCCGTATAACCCAAAGCAGTTATGCGATTTATAATTTCAGCTTCGCTCAAGAGCTTAGTGTCATAGGATACTTTAACTTTTGTAGTTGCAAAACTTACAGTCGCTTCCATTACACCGCGTAATGAAAGCAAGCTGGCTTCAATGCTCTTGGCACAGCTACCGCAATCCATGCCATCGACTTGTAAAACCTGAGTTTTGAGGGAAGGGGTTTGAGTCATGGCAGCTTTGAAGAAAAGATTATGAAGTTAACTGCCAATATTCTAATACAACAGTTGAATAACTATTCAACTGTAGAACTGTTCTTATTTTAGGTAGTATTGAAATTGATAACCATTGCCAAAACGGGAACGCCATGAGCAAGCACAAGGGAAAGCAAAACTTAGACCAGATCCAAAATTCTGATGCGCCAAACTGTAATACCCATCTGGTGCATTTAGATAATGTGCGCTCAACTCAAGCACAAATCCTGGCAACTCCCAAAGCACAGCAGATAGCAGAAATCTTTGGGGTGCTGGCAGATCCGAACCGCTTACGCCTCCTATCAGCTTTGGCTGACCAAGAGTTGTGTGTTTGCGATTTAGCCGCAGTGACAAAAATGACGGAATCAGCCGTTTGCCATCAACTGAGATTATTAAAAGCGATGCGTTTGGTCAACTATCGCCGATCAGGTCGCAACGTGTATTACAGCTTGGTTAACAGTCACATCGTTAACCTGTATCGCTCTGTAGAGGAACACTTAGATGAATCAAGTGTTTAGGTGCTGGTTTATCTTGTTATCAAGATATGCCCCCTCCGCATACCTGTTAAAGTGTAACTATTGGGGGTAGATTTTGACATCCTTGCCAAAAGGTTCAAGTGGGCACAAAACTACGTTCATGCGGATTTTTGGTTTGCATATTTTTGACGCGAACTTTGTGATTTTTGTCCAAAATCCAATCAACAAACAGGAGTGAAAAAATGCAAATCGAACAGACAGAGGTGATGATTCCCACGCCCGAGGGACAGATGCCCGCCTTCTTGTGTACACCTGCTGAGCATGGCCACAAGCCAGCTGTTATCCTTCTGATGGAGGCATTTGGCTTAACATCGCACATCCGAGACGTTGCAGCCCGGATTGCTAACGAAGGTTACGTGGTTCTCGCACCAGACTTGTATTACCGCGAGTTGCCGAACAACAAGTTTGGATACGATGAGGTTGAGCAAGCCAGGGCCATGATGTTCCGCCTTGATTTCGGTAAGCCCGTGGAGGAGGACATTCGGGCGGCATTAACTTATGTGAAGTCGCGACCAGATGTTAACCCAGGTAAAGTTGGCGTCACTGGGTTCTGCTTGGGCGGCGGTTTGACCTTTCTCACCGCCTGCAAGTTGTCGGACGAAATCGCGGCGGCAGCTGCCTTCTACGGTGTGGTTCTAGATGAGTGGATCGACGCGGTGACAAATATCACCGTGCCCGTATACTTTTTCTTCGGTGGCGTCGATCCATTCATTCCTAACGAACGCGTTAAACAAATCGAGTCCCGGTTCGAGGAACAAGGCATTGAGTACACATTGAAAGTTTACAGCAATGCCGACCACGGTTTTTTCTGCGACGAGCGTTCTTCCTACAACAGTTCAGCAGCTGAAGACTCTTGGCGCGAACTTACACGGTTCTTCCATAAACATCTACAGGAAGCCGTCTAACTTCCTGCTTGCCTAATTCTTCCTCTACTAAAGTTGCTAGCTTTTGTGCTGCACCAGGTTCACCTCGGATACTCCGCAGCTTGGCTCGAATTTCTGCTAACTTTTCTGGATGAGCAAGAAAATCTAAAACCATTTCTCCTACTTCTTGGGATTGAAGCTTTCCGACTAATTCTGGTACGACCATTTCTTGCGCCCAAATATTGGGCCATGCTAGCAAACCCAATCGTCTCAGTACTAGCCAATTAATCACCTTAGCAAAACCAGAACCAACTATTGGCAAATTTGCTAATAAACCAGGTAAACCATCCCAAGATCTCATCGCATCTAGCTGTTGTGTTGGTAGCAAAACAATCATTGGCACAGCTAATGCACCCAGTTCAGCAGTGTTTGCTCCTACTGTCGTTAGGCAGAGGCAACACTGGGATAATAAGTCGTATGCTGGCGTCTGAGTCCACAGTTGGACACATAAACCTGTTCCTGTTTTCAGTTCGGGACGCTCTGAATGAGTGCCGAGTTTTGGGACAATTAAAGAAGCACCACTAAAACCAAAGGTTTGAACAAAAGAGTTTTTCTCTGGATCGGCAAACTTAGCTAAAGCTTGTAAATCCAAAGTCGGGGCGACAGGAATGACAAACTTGGTTTGTGGTCTTTTTGCATGGACATATTCCGCAATTGCCAAAGTTAAGGGCACCCCTTGCATCAACTTTGACGGCTTTGAACCAGGAAGTACGCCAATGAGTTCAGTATGAGGTGGGGAGGATGAGGAAGAGACTCCTAATTTTGAATTTTGAGATTGCGTCGCTTCGCTCGCAACGCTACGCGATTTTGAATTGCTTTCTCCCCCTGCTCCCTCTGCTCCCTCTGCTTCCCCTGCTTCCAAATCCTGGGCTTCTTGCATCAAATCTCCCACAACGCTAAACTTGTGGGCAAATTTTTTAGGAACACGCTCAGCTACTGCAGGTTTCATGACTCCAAAGCGGTCAATCATACTGTGCCAACGTGCATCCCATTCAGCGTAGACAACAGTGCGATACCTTAGCCTTTTGCCGATGACAACAGAAAAAAACTGATCCCCGCCCAGGAAAACAACGACACCGCGATCGCGCCAATCCCAATTCTCAAATGTCTTTCCCCACAGCAAGAACTGCCAAAAATGTTCTGCTGCTTGCACTCGGTCAACTTCGGGATAAGATTTCGCAATATCTGCTTCTTTGCCACTGGAGTTTGGACAAGGTGACAAAACCACAGAAATTCTTATTTGATTTCGGTCATCTCCTAGTTGTTGGCGTAATTGCCTAACGACTGGAGGTACCCAAGTTGTTACCTCTCCAGGAGCGTTTGAAAGAATCAGAATATCAGCAGTCATGAGTCATGAGTCATGAGTCGTTAGTCATTAGTCAATTTTTAGCAGTTATTAGTTCCCACTGACCTACAGATTTCTCAGATGTTGTAAAATCACCCGCTTAGCTACAACTCAAGCACCTTTTCTGTGTTCTTGTACCTGTTCCCAATACGGTTCAGTTAAGGATTTTTAGTGAGATTTAGTGATGTGTCAAGACTTGCCATGCTGTGTAGAGACTTGCCATGCTACGTCTCTACATTGCCGTGCTGATAAGAATTTTAGTCTTATTTGAACCGTATTGTACCTGTTTCCACTTGCATAAAGCAGGGCTGTTTCATTTCCTCAAAGGCTTACATTGTCAAGTGTTGAGGAGATGAAAATCATGGGTGCAAAATTGATAAATGCGATCGCCCTTTGGGCGGCTCCCCAAGTGAGCATCTGAGTGTTTGAAATGATAGCTTTATTTCCGCCGACGTGTACTAACCCAAGTTGCTAGTTATCAATTGGTGTGTGCAAGTTACTCCTCGATTGATGCGATCGCCTACAAAAAAGTGCTGGTGACGCTACGCGCCACCGCGCCCTAGACTGAATTAAGCATTCAGTCTGCGCCATAGCATTCCCAATGAATGTGCAGTTGAGGCTGCCCTGAAAATTGCACGCAACGCGATGGGGCGGAAAAACGTTATCTCATTCTCAAATGGCTTCCATGATCCCTTGTTTTTTTAGGACTTACGCACTTTACAAATAGACAGTTCCCTATCTTGGATATGTCCACAATTAGGGCAGGTGTGCGTCCTAGTACTCAAAGATTTTCTAACAACTTTTCCGCAATTTGCAAATCAAGTAAGGCTTTACTGACACAATCACATTTGTGTTAATGCGTAAGTCCTATTTTTGTTTGTTTGCTACTCGCTGCCCTAATTCTGTTACTAATTCTTGACATTAACTTCATCAAACTCTCGTATTTTTATGGTTGTGATGAAATCCAAACGATTTGAACAACGAATTCTTGAGCATATCAGACCGATGCAGAAGCCGGATAACTGGCGAAACTTCGTCTATCTTTTGAGAGATTACTGTCTGATAGCTTTGTCTATTGCTCTCTACAAAATTTATCCATCGATTGGCACATACTTACTAACAGTTTTGTTAATTGGGTCAAGAATGCGGGCTTTCGATAATCTCACCCACGAGAGTTCACACAAAATGTTGTTTACCAACCCTCGACTTAACTACTGGATTGCAACATTGTTTTGTGCGTTTCCAGTTGGCACATCTACCTCTACTTACTGGCAATCACACATGGATCATCATAAGTGGTTGGGAAACCCAGAACGAGACCCTGACCTTATCCGTTATCAGTCACTAAACGTAGATCGTTTCCCTGTACCATACCGTGAAATGGTCTTTCACTTGCTCAAAGTTTTTTGTCTGACCCACGTTCCAAAATATTTATATGGCACTTTGCAGTCGTTCGTTTTATCAAGTGACACTCCTCGTAGCGAAAGAATCGCACGCACACTATTTTGGATAACAGTCTTCACAGTGTTAACAGCATTCAATCTGTGGCATGATTTTTTACTATTCTGGGTGATACCATTCCTGACTTCCTTTCAGATTTTGCGCTATCTTTCAGAAATTTCTGAACACGGGGGACTCTACAGTGCAGAGCACACAATTGAATTAGCTAGAAATAATTTTTGTCATCCAGTCTTACGGTTTATCCTGTATCCACATGGCGATTTTTATCACCTTGTACATCATTTGTTTCCAGCTATTCCACATTACAATCTTGGTCCTGCTCATCAAATTCTCTTAGAGGATAGTGAATATCAACAAGCACACCACTGCTACGGATACTTTTACTCAAGTGACCCTAATCAAAAAAGCACTTTGGGTGAAATGATTCTTAAATAGGACTTAGGCAACTGGCACGTTGGGGATTTCCAAGAAATAAATTATCCAATCTTGTAAGGTGGGCATCTTGTCTGCCTTAATTCAGATGCAGACGAGACGTCTGTCTCCACAAGAAATAATTGGATATTTTTTTATTTGGAAGTCCCTTGACTCTGACTTTTCACGGCATGTGGATTCATACCATTTTGAGGGTTTCTCAAGCGCTTATTTTTTCGTAACTCATTCTCATTAATCTATATAAATTGAGAATAAGGCTGTGGAAAAAGCCACGTTGTTTCGTGGTTTGAGGACTTCCCGTGAAAAGTCAGCCCTTGACTTAGGTTCGTAGTAAGCGCTCTTGCGCTTAAAAAGGCGTACTTGGTGCCTACTACAAACGAACAATGTGTGACACTTGCCTAAGTCGTGTTAAAGAAAGCAATAGTTGAAAAACCACAGCAAGTCTATGCTGCTTGTCCAAACCATTACGTTGGAACAAAGGTAGTTACCTGATGAAAATCACCGTTGCAAAATCGGTATTGAACCGTTATCCTGAGAGCATCATCGCTTACCTCCTTGCTGAAGTTAAAGTCGAAGAGAAACATCAATACGTTGAAACTTTAAAAGCAGAGTTATGGGAACGCTTAACTAGATTAGGGATTACCCAAACAAACCTCACGGAACACCCAAACATCAACGGATGGCGACAGATTTATCATGACGAGTTCGGCGTCAAGCCCAGTAAGTTTCGTTCATCTGTAGAGGCGCTGGTGCGTCGAGTCATTGGTGGACAAGGACTATGGCAAGTATCAAGTGTTGTTGACTTGTACAATTGTGTATCTGTTCTCACTCTACTTTCTATAGGAGCGTATGATTTGAGAAAAATTAGGGGAGACATACATCTACGATATGGGCACAATGGTGAGGTGTTTCTACCTCTTAGCTCACAAGAAGTTATCCCTGTTAGTGAGAAACAGATTGTATACGCAGATGAAGAAAAAGTTTTATGTTATCTATGGAACCATAGAGATTCGCGATTGTCTGCAATTGATGCTGACACGCGACACGCCCTGTTCTTTATAGATACAGCCTTTCACCCACAAACCTGCTCTATGCAAGAAGCATTACAAACTTTATCACGGCATCTAAGTCAAATTGGGGGTGTTGAACTTGGTTCGGGACTACTTAATGTCAACTATCCTAGTGTTGAAGTTTAAGGCAAATACTCACTCTTTAAGCTCTACCTGCTTGTCTATAAAATTGAACTATGATTAGTGCATTTATCCACGGAATAATCTTAGCCTTTGGTCTGATACTACCACTTGGTCCGCAAAACGTGTTTGTTTTTACGCAAGGTGCAACCCAGCCTCGCCTGTTTTACGCACTGCCAATAGCTTTAGTTGCTTCACTCTCAGATACGTTGCTTATTCTGTTAGCTGTGCTTGGTGTATCTGTTGTCGTATTGTCTTTGCCTTGGGTTAAAACGGTGTTAGTAGTGGCTGGAGTGTTATTTCTTTGCTATATTGGGTGGATCACCTGGAAAAGTGATGAAGAGACAAATGGGAAATCGAACAATGCGTCAAACTGGTCTCTGAAGCAAAAAATTATGTTTACTTTGTCCGTATCTCTACTTAATCCTCACGCAATATTAGATACTATCGGCGTTATTGGTACCAGTTCACTATCATATACAGGTTTGGACAAGGTCGTTTTTACTCTAACGTGTATTTCAGTATCCTGGCTATGGTTTTTCACGTTAACAGTTGTAGGGCGACTGGTGGGAACATTCAAACACACCCGCAAAATGTTTAACCGCGTGTCTGCCGTCATTATGTGGCTGAGTGCGCTTTACTTGGTGTACAACTTTACTAACTGAATCCACCTAGGGCGTGTTTTCAAACTCGTTGTATCCTAAAAAAACAGTGATTCCAGGGTGTATTAATGAACCGAGGAGACTTAAGTAATGCACATGAGTTCTTTGCTTGATATTTCAAGAGGGTCTGCCTGGAAACATGTAAAATACAACAAGTTTTCAAATTCCGTTAAGATACTTGCAATCATTTAGGTTTTTCATACATATGTACTAACTTAGATTTAACTGCTTTAAAACTACAGTGGCTTCTGTTCAACTATCGGCTTTTTGACTAAAGTATCTCATGACAGATTTGTAAAATTTACGTAACTTATACCTGAGTAAATACCTCACTTATTAGTTAACAATTTTTAAAAAATATTTCGCTTTTTATATCGTTTTGTGTCAGATGAGCGATAAAATGCCCACTGGGCAAGCATTTTCTGATAAAAATCTCATATTGCCCAACAAACAAAGTCATCATTAGGCAAATTTTGCCTGACATAACTTTACAAAACGAGAACACGCATCAAAGGAGCCGAGGAAGCATGTTCACTCACGTCAAGTCCACCATTAGACATATTGCGCCTGATAATCTGCGGGGGCGTCATTTAATTAAGGTGGTCTATGTCGTGTTAGAGTCCCAGTACCAGAGTGCATTGTCACAAGCGGTTCGGGAAATTAACCAAAATCATCCCAATCTGGCGATTGAAATCAGTGGTTACTTGATTGAAGAACTCCGAGACCAAGAAAACTACGAGGAGTTCAAAAAGGAAATGGCAAGTGCCAATATCTTTATTGCCTCGCTGATTTTTATAGAAGACTTAGCACAAAAGTTAGTCGCAGCAGTAGCACCATATCGCGATCGCCTGGACGTTGCCGTTGTTTTCCCCTCAATGCCCGAAGTTATGCGCCTAAACAAAATGGGCAGCTTCTCTTTGGCACAATTGGGGCAATCTAAAAGTGTCATAGCACAGTTCATGCGCAAGCGCAAGGAAAAATCCGGCGCTGGCTTCCAAGATGGAATGCTCAAGTTGCTGCGGACACTGCCGCAAGTCCTCAAGTATCTGCCAGTAGATAAAGCACAAGACGCTCGCAATTTCATGCTTAGCTTTCAGTATTGGCTGGGGGGTTCTCCAGACAACTTAGAAAACTTCTTGCTGATGCTAGCGGATAAGTACGTCTTGAAAAATAATGTAGAAACGAAAAATTTCGCATCCGTACAATACAAAGCACCAGTTGTCTATCCTGATATGGGGATATGGCATCCTCTAGCGCCAACAATGTTTGAAGATGTCAAGGAATACCTCAACTGGCACAACAGCCGTAAGGATATCCCCTATGATTTAAAAGACCCGCTAGCACCTTGTGTTGGGTTGGTGTTGCAGCGGACACACCTTGTGACTGGTGATGATGCTCATTATGTCGCAATAGTGCAGGAACTCGAAGCTATGGGCGCACGAGTTCTTCCAGTGTTTGCAGGAGGTTTAGACTTCTCCAAACCTGTAGAAGCGTACTTATACGAACCGACTACCAAAACACCCCTAGTGGATGCCGTTGTATCCTTGACGGGTTTTGCCCTAGTAGGTGGACCAGCACGCCAAGACCATCCTAAGGCAATTGATGCCCTGAAGCGGTTGAACCGTCCTTACATGGTAGCGCTACCTCTGGTCTTCCAAACAACAGAAGAATGGCAAGATAGCGATTTGGGGTTACATCCAATTCAGGTGGCGTTGCAAATTGCGATTCCTGAATTAGATGGCGCAATTGAGCCGATAATATTGTCAGGACGGGATGGAACAACAGGGAAGGCGATCGCCCTACAAGACCGCGTCGAAGCAGTCGCACAACGCGCCCTAAAATGGGCTAACCTGCGCCGTAAGCCGAAGTTAAACAAGAAAGTTGCCATCACCGTTTTCAGCTTCCCACCAGATAAAGGTAACGTGGGAACCGCCGCATACTTGGATGTGTTCGGCTCAATTTACGAGGTGATGAAAGCCCTCAAGAACAACGGGTATGATGTGCAAGACTTGCCTGAGTCCGCCAAGGAGTTGATGCAAGAAGTCATCCACGACGCGCAGGCGCAGTACAACAGCCCCGAACTCAACATTGCTTATCGGATGTCGGTTCCTGAGTATGAAGCATTCACACCTTACTCACAACGGCTGGAGGAAAACTGGGGACCACCTCCCGGACAACTCAACAGCGATGGACAAAACTTGCTCGTTTATGGTAAGCAATTTGGTAACGTCTTCATTGGTGTTCAGCCCACCTTTGGTTACGAAGGTGACCCCATGCGGCTGTTGTTCTCGCGTTCTGCAAGTCCACACCACGGTTTTGCTGCTTACTACACTTATCTGGAACAAATTTGGCAAGCTGACGCTGTGCTGCATTTTGGAACTCACGGTTCCTTGGAATTTATGCCAGGTAAACAGATGGGGATGTCTGGAGAATGTTATCCAGATAACTTGATTGGCGCAATTCCCAATCTTTACTACTACGCTGCAAATAACCCCAGTGAAGCGACAATTGCCAAGCGTCGCAGCTATGCGGAAACAATTTCTTACCTGACTCCTCCAGCAGAAAATGCTGGATTGTACAAAGGTTTGAAGGAACTCAGTGAGTTGATTGCTTCTTACCAAACCTTGAAAGATACTGGACGCGGTATTCCCATCGTCAACACCATTATGGATAAATGCCGGATGGTGAATCTGGATAAGGACATTGCCTTGCCAGAGCAAGACGCCAAAGATATAACCGCCGAAGAACGCGATAATATTGTTGGTTCGGTTTACCGTAAGTTGATGGAGATTGAATCGCGATTGTTGCCTTGTGGATTGCATGTGATTGGGAAACCACCTTCGGCGGAGGAGGCGATCGCAACTCTCGTCAACATTGCCAGCTTAGACCGTTCTGAGGAAGAAATTCAAAGTCTACCCCGCATTATCGCCAACAGCATAGGGCGTAACATTGATGAAGTCTACCAAAACAGCGACAAAGGCATTTTAGATGATGTCCAGCTGCTGCAAGACATCACAATGGCAACGCGCGCGGCAGTTTCCGCCCTTGTTAAAGAGCAAACCGACGCAGAAGGACGAGTTTCCCTCGTTTCCAAGCTCAACTTCTTCAACATGGGCAAAAAAGAACCTTGGGTAGAAGCACTGCATAAAGCAGGTTACACCAAGGTAGATGTTACAGCACTCAAACCAGTGTTTGAGTATCTAGAATTCTGCTTGCAGCAAGTCTGCGCTGATAATGAATTGGGCGCATTACTCAAAGGCTTAGCAGGCGAGTACATCCTCCCTGGTCCTGGTGGCGATCCCATTCGTAACCCGGATGTCTTGCCCACGGGTAAAAATATCCACGCCCTCGACCCCCAATCTATCCCCACAACGGCTGCTGTACAATCGGCGAAAATCGTTGTAGATCGGCTCTTGGCGCGTCAGATGGCAGAAAACGGCGGTCAGTATCCCGAAACCATTGCTTGTGTGCTATGGGGAACCGATAACATCAAAACCTACGGGGAATCACTGGCACAAATCATGTGGATGGTTGGAGTGCGTCCGGTTCCCGATGCATTGGGACGAGTCAACAAGTTAGAATTGATACCTTTAGAAGAGTTGGAACGCCCCCGCATTGATGTCGTTGTCAACTGTTCTGGTGTTTTCCGCGACTTGTTCATCAACCAAATGAATCTGCTGGATCAAGCGGTGAAAATGGCGGCGGAAGCAGATGAACCATCATCAATGAACTACGTCCGCAAACATGCCCTTGAACAAGCAGAGGAAATGGGGATCAACCTGCGCCAAGCAGCAACTCGCATCTTCTCCAATGCTTCTGGTTCCTACTCGTCCAATATCAACTTGGCGGTAGAAAACAGCACTTGGGAAAGCGAAGCCGAGTTGCAAGAAATGTACCTCAACCGCAAATCCTTCGCTTTCAGTGCCGATAACCCTGGTACGATGGCAGAATCAAGAAAGATTTTTGAGAAAACCCTGAAAACTGCTGAGGTCACTTTCCAAAATCTCGATTCATCCGAAATTAGTTTGACGGATGTTTCCCATTACTTCGATTCTGATCCTACCAAAGTAGTCGCCAGCTTGCGGGGTGATGGCAAAACACCAGCATCCTACATTGCAGACACCACCACAGCTAATGCTCAAGTCCGTAGCTTATCAGAAACCGTGCGTTTAGATGCCCGTACCAAATTGTTAAATCCCAAATGGTACGAAGGAATGCTGTCTCACGGTTATGAAGGTGTGCGCGAACTTTCCAAGCGCTTGGTAAATACGATGGGTTGGAGTGCAACCGCTGGTGCTGTGGATAACTGGGTTTATGAGGACACCAATGAAACCTTCATCAAAGATGAAGCAATGCGGAACCGCTTGCTGAACCTTAATCCTCATTCTTTCCGCAAAGTTGTTTCCACCTTGTTGGAAGTTAATGGTCGCGGCTATTGGGAGACAAGCGAGAGCAATTTGGAATTGCTGCGCGAGTTGTATCAGGAGGTTGAAGATCGGATTGAGGGAATTGAGTAGGTTATAACCGTGTAAAGCGAAATGTAGAGACGTTGCATGCAACGTCTCTACAATAGAATCGGTAAAAATAGATATATAATCCTCAATCTTAAATCCCCCTATGGATGCCCTAACAGTTAATCTCAATCCCGTGATTGAACTGACAGATGAGCAATTTTTCCAGCTATGTCAGGCAAACCGCGATTTGAGGTTTGAACGCACTGCTACTGGAGAATTAATTATCATGCCGCCCACAGGGGGAGAAACGAGCAACAGCAACGCAGGATTAACTGCTCAACTTTGGCTATGGAATGAGCAAGATAAACTAGGTAAAGTTTTTGATTCCTCTGGTGGTTTTAAACTCCCTAACGGTGCGGATCGTTCCCCTGACGCTGCTTGGGTGAAACTGGAACGCTGGAATACACTGACTCAAGAACAACAAACCAGATTTCTGCCACTTTGTCCTGATTTTGTAGTTGAATTACTTTCGCCAAGTGATAGTTTGAAAGTGACTCAACAGAAGATGAAAGAATACCAAGAGAATGGTGCTCGTTTGGGTTGGTTAATTAATCGTAAGTCTCGGCAAGTAGAGATTTATCGAATTGGTCAAGAGGTTGAAGTTTTGGAATCTCCTGTTAATTTGTCAGGGGAAGATGTGCTACCTGGGTTTGTGTTAAATCTTGAGGCGATTTGGTAAATTGGGGCGTTTGTAAAGCAAATGGAAACAGATGTTTATGCTCAACAACTAGAATTATTTCAATTATTTCAACCAAGAAATACTAGAAGTTGTCATTATAAATTTACATTTGTAGACTTATTCGCTGGTATAGGTGGATTTAGAATTCCTCTGGAAGAGTTAGGAGGACAATGTTTAGGCTACTCAGAAATTGACAAAGAAGCTATTAAAGTTTATCAAAATAATTTTCTGAATTCCAACTCAGACGAAGCCTATTTAGGAGATATTACCAAGCTCAATATACTCCCTTTTCAAATAGATATATTGGTTGGAGGGGTTCCCTGTCAACCTTGGTCTATTGCTGGAAAATTACAAGGTTTAGATGACCCAAGAGGTAAGTTATGGATTGATGTTTTTAGAGTAGTAAAGGCTAATAAACCAAAAGCCTTTATTTTTGAAAATGTCAAAGGTTTAACGGAACCGAGAAATAGATCAAGCCTGCAATATATAATTAATAATCTGACAGCATATGGCTATGTATGTAGTTGGAAGGTTCTGAATTCCTATGATTTTGGGCTGCCACAAGATAGAGATAGAATATTTATCGTCGGGATTAGAAATGATATAGAAAATTGCTGGGGTTTAACCTTTCCTAAACCGTTAGACAAACAGCCTAAGCTGTATGATGTGATTCCTGGGTTACAACAGGCTAATTTTCTTAAGAAAAAGTTTCCACCAGAAGTTTTATTTGATGGCAAAGTCCCCGCTTCAAGAGGCCGATTTCAAAAAATAGATGAATTAAATGATTTCTTCCTTTTCTCTGACATCCGAGATGGGCACACTACTATTCATTCTTGGGACTTAATTGATACAACTTTAAGGGAAAAGTTAATTTGTCAAACTATCCTGAAAAATAGAAGAAAGAAGATGTACGGACTGAAGGATGGTAATCCGTTAAGCAGGGAAGTATTAGAAACGTTAATTCCCAATTTACAACAACAAGAAGTTGATAGTTTGGTTTTTAAAGAAATTCTGCGTTTTGTAGAAGGACAAGGATACGAGTTTGTTAATTCTAAAATATCTTCGGGAATTAATGGCATATCTAAAATTTTCTTGCCCCATGCTGATGCTATTGCAACTTTAACTGCAACTGGAACTAGAGATTTTGTGGCAACAATATCCATACAATGTCAAAAGCCAGAAGCATATAAGCAAACATTTATTAAAGAAATTTATACAAAGAAAAAATTCAAGCATCTAACAGCACAAGATTACGCCAGATTGCAAGGTTTTCCCGAAGGGTTTCAGATTGCTAATAATGAGTCAACTGCAAAGCATCAATTTGGTAATGCTGTTTCAGTTCCTGTTGTGTACCATTTGGCGAAAGCTTTACTGAAAATAATTTTATAGTAATAAATTTACACATGGCAGCTATTAGTTCTAAAACTGGTGCAGAAATTAAAGGGTATCTAGAGGGGTTTATTCAGGGACTTGTAGATGAATATAAAGGACGTGAGATTATAAAACCCGATAATCCAGCAGAGTACCTATCTCGATTTTCACCTAATGGAGAATTGAAGCCGTTTCAAGCAGCACTTATTCCACCAGAATTAATACGTATCAACCAGTTTGAACGGGGATTGAGTACGAGATTAGGAAATTCTCTTGAAGAATGCGCCCGCTTAATTGCCCTTGAACATCATCAACAAGCACGCCGAGGTTATGATATCAGGGCAGAAGTAAGTCTGGCAGCATTTGCCGAAGCCGAACGCCAAAAAGAAAATTACGAAACTGTGGCTCATAGAGGACAGGCTAAACCTTCTTTAGAACAGATGATAACAGCAGTACTTAACGCTCGACGCTCAGACGATTTAGAAACAAAGAGTGTTCGGACTGACCTTTATATTCTTGCGAAAGATGGAACAGAATTCTTCTTTGAAATAAAAGCTCCAAAGCCAAATAAGGGGCAATGCTTAGAGGTGACACAGCGTCTTCTTAGATTTCACCTACTCTGTGGTATAAACCGTCCTCAAGTCAAAGCCTACTATGCTATGCCCTATAATCCTTACGGTTTCACAAAATCTGATTATAAGTGGTCATACGGGTTAAATTATATGCCTTTTGAGGAAGCTGTCGTTATTGGAAATGAATTCTGGAATATTGTAGGCGGAGCAACTGCTTACGAGGAATTGTTGGACATTTATCTAGAAATAGGACGGGAAAAAAGTAAATACATGCTTGATGCTTTAGCTTTTGGATTTTAAGTGCGGGCATCGCCCTCATCTTCTCCAGTGCGATGTTTGACGACAAACCAGTGTGCGTCTACATCAGTCAGAGTAGCATTCATAGAAGCAAGCAACCAGCCAAACCAATGCAAAAAAACTTTAAACAACTGATTGTGTCTGATCCAAAAGTGATGATGGGAAAATCTGATTTGCACAAACGACATGGTAGAGGCACAGCATTGCTATGCCCCCACACCATTTCACGAAAAGTCTACAAATAAAGCCGGGGGAATCTGATTAGGCTTCCCCTCAGGGCAAACGCACGTGATGTCTGAAATGCTTACTGGGTAAGGATTTTGCTCAAAAATAGGTTGGGAGAGAAAACGCCCAAACCCGTGCAATCAAAGGATTCTTACACTTTAGATGCGTTTGCCCTGGGCTTCCCCTAGCTTTATTCATAATCCTGATGTCTCCAAACTTATTAAGCTTGCAGTGCCACGCTGCCTTCTGTTGACTCTGCTAAGATCCAGGCGGAGTAGACATCCTCAAGAAATCTTTTCTGATTATCAACTCCCTGAAGGTTGCTTGCTCGTACTTTTAAGGTGGTTAAATAAACTCCGTGCAGTATTTGATGTCCATAACCAATAACTTGACCTATCTGCCCAGTGATTTCATGGCGTGCGTAATCTCCAATGTTCAGCATATTGATAACTCCCTGACGTAAAAGGTTTAGTGACCTGTTTTTTACTGTTTGTGGACGTTAGGTGCCATTTGGTGCAGCATGATGCAGAATCGCTCTTTTTATTAATGCTGCGTTTTCAGTGCTAAGTCCTGAGTATTTTCCATCTTGCACTTGGTAACACCAGTCGCCACCGTTACGAAAAGCCGGTGCTTTGTCTACAACGCACAGATTCTTTGCAAGCGGAAAGTTCCGCAACACTATCAAAGTCGTAGAAATTAAGCTGCAACTTGAGCTTTGCTCTCTATTGAGGGCATGGTTTGAGCTAGTAGATGTGTGTACAGCTGAGTCAAGCGGGATGCGACACTATGCCAACTAAAGGCAATCTCTACTCGTTGTCTACCAGCTTCACCTAATTGATCTCGCCAATCTGGGTTGAGCAAAATGCGGTCAATAGCAGCAGCAAAAGCGACTTCATCTTTAGAGGGAACGAGTAACCCAGTCACTTCTGGTACGACTGTAAATTGCAGCCCCCCAACATCACTAGCCACGACTGGAGTCTGACTAGCCATTGCTTCAATTGCAACTAAACCAAAAGGTTCGTAGTGACTAGGTACAACACAAACATCTGCGGCTGCATAGTAGAAGGGGAGAACAGCTTCATTTAGGCGACCTGGAAAGGTTGTACAGTTTTCCAATCCGAGTTCAGCGACAATGCTGGCGATGCGATCGCGCTCGATCCCATCGCTATGACCTGGACGATAGCCACCTCCAATCACAAGTTGTAGGTTAGCATGACCCCGCAAACTAGACTTTGCAACGGCTCGTACTAATGTTTCAATTCCCTTGCGTCGATCAAAGCGACCAACATAGAGAATCATCTTAACATCAGGTGCAATTCCCAACTCCTGCCGTGCTGCAGACCTTTGAATCAACCCAAACCTATCCACATCAGTCCCACAAGGAATGACTTCGATTTTCCCTTTAGTGGAAACGAGTCTTCGCATATGTTCCTGTTCTTGAGGACTAGTTGCAACAACTCGATCCACGCTTTCTAGACAGGCTTTTTCAACGGCTATTCGCTTGCTAGCAATTGCTGGAATATCAGAAATAGCGCTGTACTTGACTGTTCCTAAAGAGTGGTAAGTATGCAACTGAATCAACGGTTGTTGTTTTTTCAGTTCCATACCCACCCACGAGGACAACCAATAGTTAGTATGAATCAAAGGGTATTGAAATCCTTGCTTTTGCTGGAATGCCTGAAACTCTGCAATGAATTCTGGCAGATGCTCGAATAAGTCATCTCGCCCTATAAATTCAGCAGGTCCAGACTTCAATCGGATAATGCGACATAATGGTCCATGCTGCACAATCGTAGCCTGCTCAGGACTACTTTGGCGGGTAAACATATCAACCTGCCAACCTTGCTGAGCAAGTGCATAACCGACTTGACGCACATAAACGTTTTGTCCCCCAGCCTCTTCCTGTCCGATTTCTGCAGCAGGATCTCCATCAACAGAAATCAGAGCTATGCGATGTTTTTTGGTCGGTAACATAGTTTTACTTCACCATATGGCAATGACTCCTGCCTCACCAGACCGGAAGAAAAAGTTATATAGTCCTTTCTCATGGTCAAGGGCAGGTACAACGAAGCGCACAGATACCAGCCAAGGACACTGACGAGAACAATGCATTACTTGTTAAGAATGCGACTCGTTCAGTCTCCTCTCAATGCCGACGAAGTTAGCTGACGGGCTAGAACTGAGAGATGTCCCTCTCACAGAACAGAAGAAAGAAAAAAAAAGACAGGAGAAAAAACCGGAGTAATTTTGTCTTTTTTCATTCTTCATTTTTCATTCTTCGCTCTTCTACTGAGATTAGCCCCAAACTTGGTTCCTCCGCTCCAGGCTTACCCCGGTGTAACAAAATGTTTTGGGTAAACCCTAGATTAGGCAGACTAATGTAGATTTGTTAAGAATTTTACCTGTAAGCGTGACTTAAGTCAACCTCTTTTTAGAGTGATTTATGCTATCTACAAGCAATAATGCGCTCTAATGATGTTCCATTGCAAGTTATACACACACATAACAGGATTATCTGGCAGTATCGCCATGTGAAAAGATTAGGTAGATATTGCGTTTTTAGCGTAATATTGCGTTCTTGGTGTAAACGTTATGTTGATTATATCTTTTACAGAGAATAAAAAGAAATATTAAACC